>JBAPYY010000554.1:0-33350 GCA_049284975.1 Occallatibacter sp. | reverse complement strand
CTTCCATCCTCTGCAATCTCGAAGGATGGATTCCACGCCACTTCCCATAGAAACTCATCCGGATCTGAGAAGTACCCCGAATAACCGCCCCAAAAAGCCTCCTGTGCTGGCTTGATAAGCCTCGCGCCTGCTGCTTCAGCTTCTTCGAGCACTGTGTCAACTTCTGCGCGACTACGGGTGTTGTAGGCAAGCGCAACTCCGCTGAAGCCGTGGCCGTCGGGAGCGATATTCGCGTCCTTTGCAAGTTCAGCTCGCGGGTAAAGGGCAAGGGCCATTCCGCCTGCCTGGAAGAATACAACGCCTTCCGCCTTAACCATAGACCGCTTCCATCCGAGGCGCTCATAGAAATCGCTACTCCTCTTTAGATCCGCCACTCCAAGCGTGATTATGCTCACGCGTTGTTCCATCGGTCTCCTCCCTGGTCTGCGAATGTACCACGACCATTGTTGGCTGCACCCAACCCAAACTGACCGTGTGCAAGCCAGCTCTCCTCCCGTAGGGAGGTGTTGACAATAGCCCAGGGTCGGGGTCACCGCGGACAGGTCTTCGTCCGTGGGGTGGCAGGGTGAAACCCTGGGTACCGACGCAGTTTGCACTCCATCGCCCCGTAGGGGCAGAACGAACTTCGCTCCACCCGCACGCGCTATCCTAAAGAGTCCGGCCGGCCCAAAAAAATATCTGGCCCACCAAGGAACCTCATGCCCGAAGATCAAACCGCTCCTGCCGCATTTTCAACCTCAGCTCCGGTGGCCACCATCGCCACTCTTGGACAGCACGAAGGCCAGTCCGTTACCCTCCGCGGCTGGCTTTATAACCTTCGCGAAAGCGGCAAGCTGCTTTTTCCCATCTTTCGTGACGGCACCGGAACCATCCAGGGCGTCGCCCACGTCAAAAGCGTCCCGCCTGAGGTCTTCGAGGCGCTCAAAGGCCTCACACAGGAATCCAGCGTCATCGTCACCGGCAAGGTTCGTGCTGACAAGCGCGCTCCCGGCGGCTTCGAACTCGATGTCGAAGGCCTCCAGGTTGTTCAGCGCGTTCCCGAGTCCGAACCCTACCCCATCACTCCTAAGGAGCACGGTGTCGATTTCCTTATGGAGCACCGCCATCTCTGGGTTCGCTCTCCGCGCCAGTCCGCCATTCTCCGCATCAGGGCCGAAATCATGCGCGCGGCCGCAGAGTATTTTGATACCAACGGCTTCATCCGCACCGACCCGCCCATTCTCACTCCCGCAGCCTGTGAAGGCACCTCAACGCTTTTTCCCGTCGATTATTTCGGCGACCCGGCTTTTCTCACCCAATCCGGCCAGCTTTACATCGAGTCCACAGCCCTCGCTCTCGGCAAGGTCTACAGTTTCGGTCCCACCTTCCGCGCTGAGAAATCCAAGACCCGCCGTCACCTCACCGAGTTTTGGATGATCGAGCCGGAGGTCGCTTTTATGGACCTCGACGGCCTTCTGGAGTTAGCTGAAAACTTTCTCTCGCACATCGTTCAATCCGTCCTCAAAAACCGCGCTCCCGAGCTGACAGTCATCGGCCGCGACCCCGCTAAGCTCCAGGCCATCTGTCCGCCCTTCCCGCGCCTCCGCTACGACGTGGCCTGTGAGATGCTCAACCAGGCCCACAAAGACGGTCATCTCGAGGCACCATTCGAATACGGCAACGACTTCGGCTCACCAGACGAAACCTGGCTCTCCAGTCAATATGACAAGCCGGTCATGGTAAACCGCTATCCTGCTGATGTTAAAGCCTTTTACATGGAGCCTGACCCAGCCGACTCGCGCTTTGCCCTATGCGTCGATGTCCTCGCACCTGAAGGCTACGGCGAAATCATCGGAGGCTCGCAGCGCGTCTCCAGTTATGAACTCCTAAACGCCCGCATCGAGCAGCACAACCTTCCCAAAGAAGCCTTCCAGTGGTATCTCGACCTGCGGCGTTACGGCAGCGTCCCCCACTCAGGCTTCGGCATGGGCATCGAACGCGCCGTCGCCTGGATCTGCGGCCTCGACCACGTCCGCGAAACCATCCCATTCGCCCGCACCCTCCACCGCATCTACCCATAAACCGGATAGCTGCGCTCATTCAGGCCTGTCATCCTGATCGAGCACAGCGAGTCGAAGGACCCGCGTTTTGTTGGACGCTCCACAAATTTCGGGTGCCCCACCCTTGCGACGTTTTTGCTTTTGTCGCAAGGGTGGGAGTCGAAGGACCTGCATTTGTTCTTTGCGCTTTGAAACGGCACCACTTTTAGCCTACCCTGAGCGCAGCCGAATGGTGCCGTAAACTCAACAAAACAATGCTGGATTTAGCCTGTGAGGGTTGCTTTTCCGCTCCCCGTATACCCCAAACCATGCAGCAACCGGCAAACATGCGCCGGATGATACCGCACGCCGAAGCGCTTCTCAATCAAATTGGCCACGCGCGCGCAAGTCCAACCCCCTGAATCCAAACCGGTCTCCTGCGTCAAAGCCCGGTCGAGTTCCCGCATGGCGCCCGCATCCAGCCGTCGAGGCCGCCCGGATGCAGGTTGGGCGCGCAACCCCTGGCTACCTTCCAGCCGTACTGTAGCTCTCCAGCGCCGCAAACTGCGCCGATCCACCCCCATCTGCCGCGCCACTTCCACCGGAGCAAGCCCCTGCGCTAGCAAAACCAGGGCGCGAAATCGCCGCCGTTCCAACTCCTCAGGAGAGCCATTTGGTCGCATGATCCATCTCTGCAAGCCAGTATAGGGCATTAATTATGCAGGAAATGGCAAAATTGGTCCTTTTTTGCCATTTCTGAGCATGGTTTTGGCTTATTGCATCCTGCATTACTAATGTCCCATATATCTACCAGAGAAGCTCCCTCTAACGCAAACAATCTGGCACCCCTTCAACTCTGCCTCCTGAAGCCAAAGCAATGGCCGCGCCTGCCTTCCAACTTCGTCCATCCGACTCAATAAAGCGTCAACCAATGCGCCCTCGATTGCGCAACCAGATCCCCACTCCAGCCTGCCCAGCTCCCAGCTGCAGCTTTTCATTCGACGCTTCCCTCCAGCGGATGTAGAATTCTCGAAACCAATTTCCCCGAATTTGAGCCGGTCTCTAAACCGCTGCAAGAAAAGGAAAGACCCATGCGGATTTCGTCCTTCGTGCGCCACCTGCCCCTGTTATTTGCCATTTCATCACCAGCCCTTGTCCTGGCCCAGTTCCAGCAGCCCACCGACGAAGAGCTCAAAATGACCTCTGATCCCAACGCACCGGGCGCGGCTGCCGTCTACCTCAATGTCGAAGAGGTAGCTAACGATCCCATCCATTTTCAGAGCGTCTATGTGCGCATCAAGGTCCTTCAGGAAAAAGGCAAGGAGCTAGCCACTGTCCATATTCCTTATTCGCTGGGCAACTTCAAGATTGAAGACATCAAGGCGCGCACCATTCATTCTGACGGAAAGATCATACCGCTCGTTGGCAAGCCAGGAGACCTTTTGCTCTCCAAAACCTCGTCCGGTAACGGAGATACATTCCAGGTCAACGACAAGGTCTTCACGCTGCCCAGTGTCGAGGTTGGCAGCATTCTCGAATATCGCTATATGTTGCGCTACGACGATACCCATGTCTCCTCGCCCACATGGGAGATCCAGCGTCCTTACTTCGTCCATCACGCGGTCTACTCCTTTACGCCCTTCAAGGCATTCCTGCCCGGCAGCCAAAACGCCACCAGCATGTACATCACCGACGCGCATGGCGACGAGGTGCATGCCCTCATCTGGTACATGATGCTGCCAAGAGGCGTCGAGATGAAGTCCAATGTGGTGGGAGTTTTCCACCTTGAAGTGAACGACATTCCCGCCGCTCCGGACGAGGAGTTCATGCCGCCCCTCGACGGCCTGCTCTATCAAGTGAAGTTTTATTACAAAAGCTCTCATGACTCCTCGCAATACTGGATCGATGAGGCCAAGCGATGGTCAAAGGAAGTGGATCATTTCGCCGAACCGTCAAAATCAATTAAGGAAGCTGTCGCAGGCATCGTCGCCCCCGGCGACAGCGATATGGATAAGGCCAAAAAGCTTTACAAGGCCGTGCAGGCGCTCGACAACACTGATTATTCCCGCAAGAAGACTGACGCGGAACTCAAACAGCTCAAATTAAAAGTCGCCCGGCGCGCTGAAGATACATGGGCACAGAAGAGCGGCTCAAGCCAGGACATCACCCTCCTCTATCTCGCCATGCTGCGCGCTGCGGGCCTCAACGCCAACGATATGAAGGTCGTCGATCGCAGTCAGCGCAATTTTGCCATGGGCTATCTCGACTTCGACCAGTTGGATGATGACATTATTCTTCTGAACAGCGCCGGCAAGGAAGTCCCTCTCGATCCGGGCGAGAAGATGTGCCCCTTTAAGTCTGTGCGCTGGACACATTCCGGAACCACCGGAATTGCCCAGGCCGACCACGTGCGCAACCTTGGAATTACGCCCGAGCAGGCCTATACCGACAACAAAACGACGCGCAGCGGTGACCTCACTCTCGACGAGCACGGTGCTATCAAAGGACAATTCACTTTTGTGATGGTCGGCCAGCAGGCCATCGACTGGCGGCAGGCGGCTCTGAGAAACGATCAGGACGAACTGAAGAAGCAATTCGACCGTTCGCTCGAATCCACCGTACCAGAAGGTGTCGAGGCCCATATCGATCACTTCGTGGGATTGGATGATCCTGAAGCCAACTTGGTGGTCATCGTTAGGGTCGCAATCAGAAGGGGAATAGATGAGAAATCTTTTTCTGGTATTGCTTTCTACCGCCGCTCTGTTAGGTATGTCAGGATGCAGCGTGGCCTCACCGGACGCCGGTCACCAAGCGGTATGGGTGGAGAAGCCTTTGATATTCGGCCATGGCGGAGTGGATCAAAGCCCGGTGCTGCCTGGACGAGAGTTCGGTGCGATGACCAGCGACGCGATTGATGTCAACATGCTCCCGCAGCGCGTCGATATGGAGTTCGACGACATGATGACAAAGTCCGGCGTCCCGGTGAGTTTTCATGTTGTGGCAACCTTTGCCGTTATCGATTCAGTGAAACTGGTGAGTAAGTTTGGCGCGGATCGTGATGACAAAGGAGGTTGGGGTTTCTGGGAACGCAATATCGACCAGCCGCTGCGCACAGCCGTGCGTGATTCTGTAAAGCAGCGCGATATGCAAGAGATGGCAATCTCCCAGACAGCGGCCGACGCGGTTGGAACTGAAGTCTCCAGTGCGGCTATCGAGATTGTGCAGCAGACCGGCGTCCCGATCCTCTTTTCAGCTATCAATGTGGGCCGTGTCAACCCGCCAGATGCCATCAAGAACCAGCGTATCGAAACAGCGGCTCAAGAGCAGCGAGCTATCACTGAGCAGCAAACGAAGCTCGCGGAGGACCAGCGCAAAGCCGCAGAACAAAGCAGGGCGTCGGCTGACAACGCCTATCGCCAAGCCATGCAGCTATCCCCGGACCAATTCCTTCAATTGGAACGAATCAAGATGCAGCGGGATGTGTGCGCGCATGGCAGCACATGCACATTCTTCGTCGGCGGAGGACCCTCGCCGGTCTTCGACGTTGGAAGGAAGTGAGGAAAGGGAACAACAAAATAGTTCTCATATAATTCTCCTTTCCTCTGCACGAAGGTGGATTCCCAAATCAAGAATCGGGACCCGGGAATCCACCTGCATCGTTTACTCTTAACAAGTCATGATTCGCTGGCTTGTCATTGGAATTGGCGACATAGCTCGCCGTCGCATCATTCCCGCCATACTTGCAGAGCCGCGCAGCCGCTTGCAGGCGTGCGTCACTCGCGATCCGCAAAAAGCCGCCGCATACCCCGGCGTCGAGGTCTTCACCAATCTCGAAGTTGCGCTCCTGACCACTCCGATTGATGCAGTCTACGTCGCCTCGCCGGTCTTTCTTCATGCGCCCCAAACCATTGCGTGTCTTCAGGCCGGCAAGCACGTCCTATGCGAAAAGCCCACTGCGATGAACCTTGCGGATGCGGAAGCCATGGTGGCCGCCGCGCGCGCTCATCACCGGCTATTCTCGGTCGCCTACTACCGCAGACTCTTTCCCAAGCTCGTTCGTGCCCGCCAACTCATTGCCGACGGCGCAATAGGCCAGCCCGTTTTCGCCGAAGCGAATTGTCATGGATGGCTGACGAACGACGATCCGGACTGGACTAGAAACTGGCTCTTCGATCCCGCAATGGCAGGAGGTGGCCCGCTTTACGACATCGCCTGCCATCGCATCGATGCCCTGAACTTCCTCTTCGGCGAGCCGCGCCGCGCCACCGGCTTTCTGTCCAGTGCCGTTCATTCCATGGCTGTCGAAGATGCGGCCACCGTTCTCATCCAATACGCGCGAGGCGTCCATGCAACGGTTGACGTGCGCTGGAATTCGCACATCGACCGCGATCAGTTTCGCGTGATCGGAACCGACGGCGAGATGAATCTTGATCCGCTCAGCGGCCCGCTTCTCCGCGTTGGCGGCGTGCAGGAATCGCTCCCCACTCACTCCAACGTGCATTACCCGTCCGTTGAAAACTTCGTCTCCGCCATTCTCGACGGAGCGCCTTTAGCCTGCACTGACGATGAAGTCCTGTGGACCGACCGCGTCACGCAAATGGTTCTCGACGCCAACCAACTCCAAAATAATTCGCTCTGATTCCCACCCCGCATCAGCGGGTGCATCAGCGGGTGCATCAGCGGGTGCATCAGCGGGTGCCCCAGGTGCCTCGCCTTTGGGCACCTGGGATTCCACCAAGCCCAAAATAACTCGCAGTGAATCCCACTCTCTCCCCGCGCATCCATACTGCTATGAGCCATCCTCTTTTTTCTCCGCTTCAACTCCGTTCTGTTACCTTGCCTAATCGCATAGGCGTAACGCCCATGTGCCAATACTCATCGCAAGACGGATTCGCTACTGATTGGCACCTCGTTCATCTCGGCAGCCGCGCGCAGGGTGGCGCTGGCTTAGTCATTCTCGAGGCCGCAGCTATTGTTCCAGAAGGCCGCATCTCTCACGGCGATCTTGGCCTTTGGAGCGACGCCCACATTCCCTCCCTCGAGCGGATTGTTCAGTTCATTCACTCGCAGGGCGCGCGCGCCGCAATTCAACTAGCTCACGCCGGACGCAAGGCCAGCACGAAGATTCCTTTCTCTGGATCGGGTCCGCTCTCTGCCGCCGAAGGCGCCTGGCAGGTGGTCGCGCCCAGCCCATTGCCTTTCGCGCCCGGCTACGCTCTGCCTCAAGCACTCGATCAGGACGGCATCATCGCCGTCATCCATGCCTTCGCCGAGGCTGCCCACCGCGCGCTCAAGGCCGGCTTCGACATAGTTGAGATTCATGCAGCGCACGGTTATCTGCTCCACCAATTTCTGTCTCCGCTTGCCAACCAGCGCACCGATTCTTACGGCGGCAGCTTTGAAAATCGCGCTCGTTTGACCTTGCAGGTGGTGGACGCTGTCCGTGCTCAATGGCCCGCTCATCTGCCGCTTTTTGTGCGCATCTCCGCTACCGACTGGGTTTCCGGGGGCTGGTCAGTCGATGAATCTGTTCAACTCTCACTGCTCGTGCGCGAGCATGGTGTCGATCTCGTCGATGTTTCCTCCGGCGGCCAGGTTCCCAACGCACAGATCCCCGCTGTTCCCGGATTTCAAGTCGAGTTTGCTGCAAGGATCCGTCGCGAAGCAGCCGTTCCCACCGCAGCAGTTGGCCTGATTACCGACCCTGTACACGCCGATTCCATCGTTGCCCAGGGCGAAGCCGACCTTGTGCTTCTCGGGCGCGAATTGCTGCGCGATCCCTACTGGCCGCTCCATGCCGCTGCAGTTCTCGCGGAGCCCGCCAGTTGGCCGCCTCAATATCTGCGCGCAGCACCGCCCAATTCCACTGCGCGCTCTCCCATCATTCGCCCTGAAAAGGCAACGTAAAGAGCCGCGGACCCGGACTGATTTCCCCTCAATCCGGGTCTGCGCGCCGATGCCCACCTCGGCATGCTCCTCGCACTTCGCAGATTTTGCTTCGCAAAGCGCCCAGATTGTGGCCTATACTGCCTCTAGAGCAGGGTCTTCACCATGGTTGCGGTACCCTCCTCGTCTTCTCCATGGCTATGCAGCTACCAACGAATCGCGCCCCCGATTCACCCGCGATCCCCGACCGCCTCTATTTCAAGATTGGGGATGTGGCCCGCATCTGCAAAGTCGAAACCTATGTGCTGCGTTTTTGGGAGACGCAGTTTCCGCAGCTCAAGCCCAACAAAAGCGGAACCGGCCAGCGGCTTTATCGGCGTCATGATGTTGAGCTGGCGCTGAAGATCAAGCACCTCGTCCACACGGAAGGCTATACGCTCTCTGGCGCTCGTCAGGCCCTTGAGCAAAGCCACCGCCAGCCGATTCCCCAGCCCGAACCGCAGCCTGATCCCCAGCCCCGTTTACCGCTCACCATCGTCGGCGAAGTCCAGCCAATCTCCGCACAGACAGAGGATGTGGCTTCGACCATCGCTCATGCCCGAGCCGAACTCCGAGAGATCGCCGAAATGCTCGCCGCGCCCGAGCCGCAGCCCCAGCCGCCGCGCCGCCGCGCCCGCCTTGCCACCATGCCATCCGCGTCTGGCTCGCTCTTCCCGCCCTTTTGATCCGGTGCGGAGCTTATAAGCAGAGAAATGCTTTGAAATGGCACGGCTTTAGCCGCTGAGGAGGCTTTGCCTAAAGCGCTCGAATATTTATTCAAAATGAAGATCCTTTCGACAAGAGCTGGAATTCGCCGGACATGCCTGAATTCCGCAGCCAGGGCTGGACTGACTGGAAAGTAATTGACGGCTCGGCGAAGATCGAGAAGCAGCACGTTTGATAACATTCCCCAAAAAACTCAATCGCAGAGTAGAGCTTCTTGATAAACTAAGCCACGCCAATGAATAAATCTGCTGTGGTATTGCTTGTTATGGTAATGCTGGCTGGCACGGCTCGTGCCAGTGCTCCCCAATGGGTCGAGGCCCGCAGCCCCCATTTCACAGTAGTTTCCGATGCAAGCGAGAAGCAGGCCCGCCACATCCTCGACCAGCTTGAGCGCATGCGCTGGGTGTTCCAAACCCTCTTTCCCAAAGTGAATGTGGATCCGGCCGAACCAATATTGGTTTTCGCTGCAAAGAACGCCAAGACGTTTCAGACAGTCGAGCCAGCCCCGTATTTGGCTAAGGGACAGTTGAACTTGGCCGGCTACTTTCTGCGCACACAGGACCGCAACTATGTACTTCTCCGTCTCGATGCCGAAGAAGAAGAGCACCCATTTGCCACCGTCTACCACGAATACACTCATCTGCAATTCAGCAGCGCGGCAGAGTGGATGCCACTCTGGCTGAACGAGGGCATAGCGGAGTTCTTTCAAAACACTCAAATTCGCGACAAGGACGTGCTCGTCGGGCAACCTGATTTTAATAACATTCTCTATTTGCGCCAACAGCGACTGATTTCACTACCTGTCTTGTTCAAGGTGGATGGTAGTTCGCCCTACTACCATGAGGAACAGAAGGGGTCTGTCTTTTACGCCGAATCGTGGGCACTCACACACTATATTCAATTCACTGACCGCGAGAAAGGGACCCATAAGCTTCAAGACTATATCCAACTCGTCAGCCACCATGAAGATCCGGTCGTCGCTGCGGAAAAGGTCTTCGGCGACTTGAAGGAGTTCCAGTCGGAACTTGAGGACTATATCCAGAGGGGTCAGTACAAGCAGCTCATTCTGAACAGCGCTGCCGCCCCCATCGACGAATCCTCTTACACTACCCGCTCTCTGACGCCGATCGAAGCCGATGCCGCGCGTGCCGCCGTTCTGGCCAACGTGCAGCGCGAAAAAGAGGCGCGCGACCTGATCGCGTCCATTCTCAAGGTTGATCCCAGCAACGTGCAAGCTCGCGAGACTATGGGAGAGATTGAACATCGCTCAGGCAACCTTGACGTGGCTCGCACTTGGTATGGAGAGGCAGTTAAGCTCGACCCCAAGAGCTACCTCGCCAACTACTACTACGCTTCGATCTCCATGGAGTCCGGCCACATAGACGATAATGCGATCGAGCCCTGTCTTCGTGCGGCAATTCAGAGCAATCCTCATTTCGCCCCAGCATATGAGCGTCTTGCTGCGTACCTCGGCATGCACCACGAAAACATGGACGAGGCGTTGTCGCTGATCAAGACCGCAGTCAAGCTCGATCCTGGCAACTATTACTTTCGCCTGAACGCTGCCAGTGTGCTTGCAGAAATGGGCGACTATAAAAGCGCCATCGCTGTAGCTGGAGCTGCGGTGAAGCTGGCCCAAAATCCACAGCAGATTTCACAAGCACAAAGCCAGATTGGCCAAATACAACAAGCCCAGCAGAACCGGGCCCAAATTGAACAGCAACAGCGGGAATACTCATCGCAACAAACCGGGGAGAGCAGCGAAACTGTAGTTGAGATTGTGCCAGTGACGGAGGCTCCTAAACATCCAGCCGAGGCAAGCGGTCCAAAACACACTCTACTTGGCGTCATTAAGGACGTTACGTGTGAGTATCCGGCGGTTCTGGAAATGCGAGTTGAGTCCGCAGGCAAAACATACAATTTCTATAACAACGATTTTTCGAAGATCGATCTCACCGCATTGGGGTTTGTGGCCAAGGACTCGATGAACCCCTGCAAGGACTTCGAAGGGCTCAAAGCTCGCATCCAATATGCCGAGTCATCCGATAAGACGGTTGATGGTAAGGTATTCGCTGTCGAATTGCGTAAATAGATTTCCAAGCCTACACCGAGCCACAGCCTCACTTCGCCCGCTCGAAAGTGAGTGACGCGGAGTTGATGCAATAACGCAGTCCCGTAGGGCGCGGCCCGTCGGGAAAAACGTGACCCAGATGGCCGCCGCAACCGGTGCATGTGACCTCGACACGCCGCATTCCCAGGCTTGTGTCTTCATGCTCGGCGACGGCCTTCGACTCTGCAGGCAGCATGAAGCTGGGCCAGCCGCAGCCGGAATCGAATTTCGCCCCGCTCAGAAACAGTAGCGCCCCGCATCCTGCGCAATGATAGTTGCCTGTCTCGCGATTTTCGGTCAGCAAGCCCGTGAACGGCCGCTCCGTCCCTTTTTCGCGCAGCACTCTGTACTGCTCCGGCGTAAGCCGCGCTCGCCACTCAGCCTCTGTGTGCGCGATCGGTTCCAGAGTTTCGCTCTCTTTGCCCGCTTCACTCATGTCGTGCCTCCTCGGCTTTCCAATGCCCGTTGGATGCACTCAGGTGCTGGCATGAAGCAGAATTTCAGACCTCTGCCACCACTTCGATCTCCACCAGCACATCCTTGGGCAAGCGCGACACTTCCACGGTGCTCCTCGCAGGCGGCGCAACGCCTTCCGGGCCGAGATACTTTCCGTAAACCGCGTTCATGGCCGCAAAGTCGTTAAAGTCCTTGAGAAAGACTGTCGTCTTGACGGCCTTGGCGAGACTCGTTCCTGCTGCTTCCAGAATAGCCTTGAGATTTTCCAGCACGCGCGTGGTCTGTTCGGTGATACCGCCGACCACCACCTGCTGCGTAGCGGGGTCCAGCGCAATCTGGCCGGCTGTGAAAACAAGATTCCCCGCGCGCACAGCCTGAGAATAAGGGCCGATAGCGGCGGGAGCAGAGGATGTTGCAATCACGTGTTTGTTCATACCTGGATTGTAGCGGCAGAGCGAGCGCCAAATCTCACTGCCATACCGCCAGCAGCGCGCCGCTCACCAACAGCGCCGCGAGCCAGTAGCCCAGGTTGATCGCCAACAGTTTGAATGGCCGCTGCTCGTAGATCGTCTCTGCAAAGAGCGGCACTGCAATGAAACCCAGCCAGCAGATGAACCCGATGAAAGCGCCGTGGCCAATGCTCGTCGTGCCTGACCAGATCACCACATGCGCCAGCATCAAAGATAGGATCAGCCCGCCGATGAACGACGAGACCATCCCAATAACCGCGCGCTTGGGCTGCGCGCCCTTCTGGTGTCCGGTTAGTGCCATCCACGGCTTGGCAAAGAACAGTGAATACCAGAGCGCGCCCAGAATCCATTGATACAGTGCGGCAACCAGTATTGCCAGGTGATTGAAGTGCAGATGATGCATCGAAGATCCTCCGTCGCGAACCACCTTTGCTGTCGATGGTGCGGGGACCGCGGAGGTGAAGTCAAGCGGAATCGCATCGCGTCCTCTCAAATGGCTAGTACGCCACTTGAGATGGCTGCGCCAGTCTTTGCGAACCTGCCAACTCGCCATTCCCGCGAAGCGGGGCTAACTAGAAGCTGCTTCATATCCTGCTTTGTGTCAGGGCACGACTTCAGTCGGGCCGAAAAATGCCCAAAAAACAACGGGCTTTACAGGTTGCGAAAAAACTCAAAACGGAGGGAGGCGGGGGTTTCAACCCCCGCATAAAGCCAGCAAAATCGATGTGGGCTTTAGCCCCGGATGGATGTTTCTCGCCAATTTCACCAGAAACCCCGAGTTTTTCCGCAGCCTCTTTAGCCTCTGAGGAACTGTTGGGAGCCGGTTAAGAAGCAGCTTCTAGCCAAATTTCTGGAAACCTCTTCGCGGTGGGCTTGCCAACTCAGCCCTTTCAGCTTGCCGTCCTTACCCTTGGCGCGTCACACTGAGAAGCAGAATGATTTTCCCCTTGTCAATCGGAGTTTTTGCCGGGCTTGGTGCAACGGCCGGGTTAAGCCTGGCTGCGGGCGGCTTTGCCTATGCAGCCATGTGGCCCGCTTCGCAGCTTTTCGGGCCCACGCTCATCGCTCCGCCGCGCCCCGGCGAGCTGGCGCTCACCTTTGACGACGGTCCCAATCCCCTATGGACGCCTCGCCTACTCGACATTCTGGCTCGCCGCGAAGTGCGCGCTACGTTTTTTCTCGTCGGCCGCTATGCGCAAGCGGAACCAGCGCTGGTGCGGCAGATCATCGCCGCAGGACACCAGATCGGCAACCACTCCTGGAGCCATCTCAATCTCGCTCTCGCATCTGCCCACCGGATCGAGGATCAGCTCTCCAGAACCAGCCAGACTCTGGAGCAAATCACAGGCTCTCCGGTTCGTTTTTTTCGTCCGCCATTTGGCGCGCGCCGTCCCGAAGTTCTGCGTATCGCTCGTCGACTCGGCTTGGCCCCAGTCCTCTGGAATGCCATGACTTCTGACTGGAAAAATCCCTCACCCGACGCAATCGCCAAAAAGTTGACTCGTAAAATAGACTCTCTGACCAGCGACGGCTATGCGGCCAACATCGTCCTTCACGACGGCAGCCACATCGACCCCGCCGCCGACCGTGCGCCATCCATCGCCGCCGCCGCCCAACTCATCGCCCGCTACCAGCCAACCCATGAGTTTGTAACCGTGGCTGTGTGGGGATAGCACGCGAGAAAGCAAGGAACCAGGTGAAGTTCACGGTCGGCAGACCAATGGAGAAGGTAGCCTCGCGCCGCGGGCGCAGTGAAAATCAGCTATTGCGCCGGGTGCCGGGTGCCCCAGGTCCCTCGCATTTGGGGACCTGGGATTCCACTCAGGGCGAGGATCGCACCGTTCAGCGCACGGCACCTCGGCAGGCCGAAGCGCACGCTTGGCTATTGCACGACGATCGCGCTGGCCGCTGCTTTTTCCGTGCCATCGCTCACTTCAACCGCCGTCGCGCCATTCTTCCAGTAGCAGGCTACTTGTTGGCTCTTGGTCGCGTCCCACTCATAGCCCGCAACGTAAACATCGCTGCCATTGACGGCGACTGCGTTGGCTTGGGAACCCTCCACTGTACTCGCGGGCAGTACCGTGGGCGTGCCGTTCGTCCAAAGCACGGCTACCACGTTGCCGGTTGTTGCATTCAACGAATAGCCTGCCACGTAGACATTGCTGCCGGATACGGCCACCGACATGGCATAGTTATAATTCCCTCCGCTGGGAGCGGTCAGCACGCTGGGTGTACCGTTCGTCCAGAGAACAGCATCCTGGCTCGAACCGTTGATCACCCAAGAATCGCCCACCACGTATACATTGCTGCCGGAGACGGCAACCGAATAGACCATGCTAGTTGTATCTCCGCTGAGATTGGGTAAGGTGCTGGCCGTGCTATTCGTCCACAGGACGCCTTCGTTATTGGAGACGCCGGACAGATTCGCAAAGCCCGCCACGTAAACATTGCTGCCGGAGACGGCCACTGAGTTCGCTATAACTGCACCCGTTCCGCTGGGTCCGGTGAGTACGCTGAGTGTGCCGTTCTTCCACAAGACAGATTCTTGTGCGCCGCCGGCTGATGCCCACCCCACCACGTAGACATCGCTGCCGGAGACGGCGATCGACTTGGGTAAGTAAGTAATCTCTCCACTTGGAGCGGTCAGCACACTGCCCGTGCCGTTCGTCCAGAGAACGCCTTCGTAGGTGCTGGCCGTAGGAGCCTTCTCGTAGCCGACTGCGTAGACATTGCTGCCCGATACGGCGATCGACGCAATTGTAGGGTTGACGTATCCGTTGCTGACGGTGGACAGCGAGGTGGCTGTGCTGCCGGTGGGCGTGATCGTCCAGTAGTCGGCAGTGTTGACGTTGGACGAGGGTTGCTCATTGCCCGCCATGTAGATGGTGGGGGTTGTTGTGGTGGTTGTGCTGCTGCCGCTGCTGCCGCAGCCGGTCATCAAGGGGAGGGCAAATAGAAGGGCGCTTGCCGCGCAATATGCTTTGAGTCTCACTGGAATGTTCCTCGTATCTCAGAGATGTTTTTTGGCCGGAGTTCCCGCCCGCAGTGGGATAAAACACATTTCCGAGCACGCGCGCGCTGCTGCAAATGGGTTTGATGGAGTCGGCTGAATGCAGAGTAGCGAAATAGACGCGCTTTGTATGTCCCCATTTTGTACGACAGAAGGAAAGGCGAAAATGTGAGGGTGCGGGCGGTTTCTTGCGGGCCGTATAGTCGCTCCCCCTGCCTTATTCGTGCTGTCATCCTGGGCGAACGGGGCCCCAGGCGTTCTTCAGCCTGGGGTGGTGAGTCGAAGGATCCGCGGTTCGTTCTGAAATGCCGAAAAGTTACCGCAGGTTCTTCGACTCGCTTCGCTCGCTCAGAATGACAGTGGCGCGGGTTGGGCACCCGCAGACTCTACCGACGGGGAAATTCTGTTACGCGAGCGGCAGATCGACCGTGATGCGGCTGCCGGCGCCCGGAGCGGTCTCCAACTCGAAGCTCGCGCCCACGCTCTCCGCCCGCTCGCGCATCGTCTTCAGGCCAAAGTGGCCTCGCAGACTGGCGCCCTTTGCCACGTCGAAGCCGCAACCATCGTCGTGGATGCACATCCGCAGACGGTCGCTCTCCAGTTGCACCTCGACGCGTACGCGCTTGGCAGCGGCGTGCTTGCGCGTGTTGGCCAGCGCCTCCTGGGCAATGCGCAGTAGTTGCGCCTGCGCGTGCAGCGAAACGCGCCGCGGTTGCCAGGCGCTCTTGCCGAGCAGCTCGGCATCCATGCCACAGTGGCGGCGATACCAGTCCAGTTGCTCCTCAATCGCTTGCTGCAGATTGTTTTCCTCGTTCAGCTCGCTTTGCAGCGCCAGCATCGACTCGCGCATGCCGAGGAAATTTTCCTCCAACACGGCGATCACGCGGCGGACAATCTCCAGCGCACGCTGCGTCTCGTTGCGCTTCAGCAGGTGTTCCAGGGTCTGCGCCTGCGAAGAAAGGAACTGCCAGAGCTGGCCGCGGTCGTGCAGTTCGCGGCCCAGCCGCTGCCGCTCTTCGATCAAGGTGGTGGCTGTATGCTCTGAGAGTTTGCGCGATTGCTCGTTGCGCTTTCCGGTCACATCGGTAAAGGTAATCACCTGCCCCAGCGAATGGCCGATAGGATTGCGCAGCGGCATCTGCGCCACCTCGAAGATGCGCGGTCGGCCGTCGAGCGAACGGCTGGCGTCCAACTGGCCCACACCGCCGTCGGCCAGCGCGGTCAGCTCCGGCCAGTCGGAGGCCACTTTCTCAAAGGAATCGCCCTCGGCCAGTTGCAGCGCGGGAAAGAGCGCTCGCGCGGAGGGATTCAGCGCCAGGATGCGACCACTCGCGTCGAGAATCATCAGCCCCTCGACGCGCTCATTCAGCACCGTCTCCTCAGCCAACGGCACCAGCCCCACCAGCCGCAAGCGCAAAAAGGCCCAGGTCATCACCAGGCTCGAGAGGGCAAAGCCGATGGGCAGGGAACCCATCGCACGCATCGCCGGATTCTGCGTTAGAAACATTGTGGCCCACGAGATCAGAACCGCCAGCAGGATCATCTGCGCCTGCCGCCGCCTTACTCCCCGCTCCCGTATCGCCCAGCCCGCCACGAGCAGCAGATAGATCAGGTTCAACCCAAGGCTCACCCATCCCCAGAAGGCCTGCAGCAGACCGCCCCGCAGCGTACTCGCCAAGTCAAAGCCGTTCGCGCGCCAGTAGAGATGGTGCCAGCGATCGCTGTACATCACGGCTGCATAGCTCGCGAGAATCGTCAGATTGACGCCGTCGATCCAGCGCAGCGTCGTTCTTTTCAACTCCCACAGTTCAGCCAGAAACCGGAAGCCGGCGTAGCTGAGCGCCATGCCCGCCAGAAAGGCCGCGTCAATCCAGAAGATTTGCGTGGCGAGATGCGTGGCGCAGGCGGCCACCAGCGTTCCCAGCAGCCAGATGGTTTTGCCCACCTGAAAACCGATCAGCGGAATCGCGCCCCGCTCCCGGCGATAACGCCATACGTGGATCGCAATCGCTTCGAGCAGCGCTATCGCCGCCATGGTGAGCCACAGCTCGTTGCCCAAAAGCTGAAAATTGAAGTCGTTCATCGAACTCTACTCGGGCTGGACCACTCCCTTTTCCACGGCGTAGCGAATGATTTCATAGTTGTTGCTCACGTTCAGCTTCCTCATCAAGCGTTCACGATAGGTGCTGGCCGTCGACTTGCCGATCTTGAGCGCCGCGGCAATCTCCTGCAGCGACTTGCCAGCCGCAATCAGGCGCAGGGTCTCGAACTCCCGCGCGGAAAGCGATTCGTGCGCTTCCACTGGCCGCGCTTTATCCGTGCTGAGATGCAATCGCTCGGCGAACTGGCGCGAAATATACTGCTTTCCATCGGCAATCATACGCACTGCGGCGATCACCTCCGCAGTGGGCGAGGTTTTCGAGATGTAGCCCGCCGCGCCTTGCTCAAGAGCGCGCTGGGCCAGCTTTTCTTCCGCTTGCATGCTGAAGATCAGCACCGGAAGCTGGCTTTGCTCGGCGTGAATCAGGCCGATCGCGTCCAGCCCGTCCAACCCCGGCAACCCGTAGTCGAGCACGACCACATCGGGCCTCAAGCCGCCGCGCAGTTGCCGCAAGGCCTCCTCGGCGCTGGAGGCTTCCACGCATTCCATCCCGCCCACGATCTCCAGCGCTGAGCGCAGCCCCTCGAGCACAATAGCGTGATCGTCGATCAGCAAAATGCGCAGCACACTCTTTATCATCAAGTTTTGCTCCCCGGAAAAGCGCCGAGTAAGCCAGCATTAGCAAACTGTCGCAGCGCGGTTGGTTACTGTCCCGCTAACGTCTCCAGCAGTCCATCGAAGTCTTCCAGATGCGCGTATTCGATGATGACTCTGCCGTGGCCGTTGTGGTCGTCAATGTGGACTTTCAATCCAAGCGCGCGCTGCAATCGCTCCTCCACTTCGCGGACGTTAGGGTCAACGGAGACATCAGGTTTCGGCTCCTTTTTCGCGCCACGTTCAGGGTGCAGCAAGCCTGCTACATAGCTCTCTGTTTGGCGAACAGAAAGCGAATGCGTGGCTATGCGCCTTGCGGCTACTTCCATCTCCTCGGCATGCTCAAAAGCCAGCAGAGCACGCGCGTGTCCATAGGTCAGTTCACCCGACTCGACGCGCGCTTGCACAGAATCAGGCAGCTTTAACAAACGCAAGAAGTTAGCTACAGTTGCCCGATCCTTGCCGGTACGTATCGCCATCTGCTCCTGGGTCATGTGGAATTCGCGAGAGAGCCTTTCGAATGCGCGCGCCTGCTCCATCGGGTTCAGGTCGGCCCGCTGCAGATTCTCAACGATGGTAATCTCCATCGCCTGCTCGTCAGAGACCTGGCGCAGAATCGCAGGAATCGTCTTCTTTCCGGCCAGTTCCGAGGCCCGCCAGCGTCGTTCCCCAGCGATGAGTTGGTAGCGGCCGTTGGCTAGCGGACGGACCAATACCGGCTGCACAACTCCATTTGAAGTGATGGACGCAGCCAGTTCAGCCAATTGCTCCTCGTTCATCTGCGTGCGCGTCTGGAAGGGGTTGCGATCGATCTGCTCGATGGGAATCTCGAGTGGCTTGCCGCCCTCATTCTCGGCGGCGGATGGAGTGGACACGGCAGGAACGCGGGGCAGCAGGGAATCCAGCCCTTTGCCCAGGGCGCGGCGTTTAGGGTCGGTAACGGCAATAGTCATGGTTCTCAATCCTTTATTCCGGGGAACTACCGGGATTTCAGCCTTTTTGTTTCATAAAGTTATGCTCGTTGGGGGGCGGTCCGGGGGAGAGGCAGCCGTCAGGAACTTGGTGAGAAGCGAACTTCAGCCTCTGGTCCAGCACTCTTCGGCGCTTGTTTGCGCGAAATATTGATTCCGTTGCGCGCCAGGTACTCACCTGCCAGCTCGAAGTAGGCCTCGGTGCCGCGGGAACGGGCATCGTAGAGGGCGACAGGCTTGCCGTGACTGGGCGCCTCGGCTAATCGCACATTGCGCGGAATCACGGTGCGAAAAAGGCGCTCTTTGAAGTACTCGCGCAGAGTATCCGTCACTTGCTGGGCCAGATTGTTGCGATTGTCGTACATAGTCAGGAGAACGCCCTCAATGGTCAGCGTCGGGTTATAAGAGGCACGGACACGTTCGAGAGTGGAGATCAGCTCTGAGATGCCTTCCAGGGCGAAGTACTCGGCCTGCATGGGGACAATCAACGTGTCAGAGGCGGCCAGTACATTGAGGGTAAGCAGGTCAAGGGCCGGGGGACAATCCAGAATCACCAGGTCGAAGTTGCACTGAATCGGCTCCAGTGCGCGACGCAGGCGTAGCGCACGGTCCTCGGCGCTCGCCAATTCAATATTGGCGCCGGTGAGGTTTTTCGAACCTGGAAGCAGAGAGAGCAATTCGATCTCCGTGGGCAGAATCACCTGCGCAGCTGGAGCATCACCCATCAACACGTCATAAATCGAGTGTCGATTGTCGTCGCGCTGAAATCCAAGGCCAGAGGAGCAATTTGCTTGCGGATCGCAATCTACGAGAAGGACTTTAAGGCCCTCGATAGCGAGACATGCGGCAAGGTTGATGGCAGTGGTGGTTTTGCCAACTCCACCCTTTTGGTTCACAAGCCCGAGAATCTTACCCATGGCAATCCAGACTAAAGGGAAGGGCTGTTCGAGGATAGGCGCTTGCGCTGTGGAGAACTGCGCCAACCTGTGGAAAGCCTTTCGGACGGAATGAGGCGAAAATCGGGCAATCGCATGCTGTGGAAGGGGTTCAAGCTGTCCATGGGGGGCACGACTGAGGGGGGCCAAAGAAGGCAGATCGGTGGAAAACTTCCGTGATTTTGGGGAGATTTGAAGCATAAATTTCGCGATTTTTTAGCGAGCCCCAATTTGAAACGATTCCCATTTCGGACTAAGACAGGAAAGTGTTCCACGTGGAACACTTTTAGCTTTGTCTGACTCTCAAAAGTGTTCCACGTGGAACATATAGCTTTGCAGATTAATGATTGATCCCCTTCGCCTCTCTTTCGGTTGGGCTCGAAGTTTGCTGCGAGCCAAGGCGGCCGCGCATCCCATCGACCAAGCTCCTGAACGCTAGCCTGTCTCACTCGCTCTCGCGCGAATGCGGAACGCCTGCGCCGCGATAGAGAGAACGGGCACTGTGGGCGGTGGTACACTCGCGCATTATGGCCAACCAGCTTGGAATTGCGTCACCCTCTTCCAGTGAGGTGGCCGCGAAGGAGCGATATGGAAGCCCCTAACGCTTTTATCGGAAAGGTCGCGAAGCCCTCGGAGACGGAGGTTGCAGCTTCCCTCGGTTCGGCCGCTGTGTTGTGGAAGCAATTGGTCGACTGGTTCGCCGAGCAGGGAGTCGGCCTTCAAGAATGGAACTCGGCCTCGCCTAAGCACGGCTGGTCGCTCCGCCTCAAGCTCAAAACCAGAACAATCGCCTATCTCAATCCCTGCGATGGCTGCTTTCGCGTTGCGTTTGCTCTTGGTGATAGGGCTGTTGCGGCTGCCGATAAAGGCGATTTATCGAAGGGTACGCTCAAACTCCTCGACGAAGCGCCGCGTTACGCGGAGGGAACTGGTGTGCGGCTCATGGTGAAGGCGCCGAAGGACCTGACTGCGGTCCGGAAGCTGGCCCTCATCAAGTTGGCAAACTAATTGCTCGCTCTGCAAGCGCAATCAAGCGGTCTTCGCTGCCGGACAGCGGAACTGCGCTGATCCAAATAAACTCCATTCCTGCCGCTTTCTGGAGTGCTGGAAGGTCAGTGACAGTGGTCATCAGCGCCAGCCAGCCGCCGGGACGAACCAGGCTTGACGCTGCCTTGACGGCGAGCTCCATCTTGTCCACTGCTCGGAGGGTTACGCAATCAAACTGCGAACCAAGGTCTTCTGCACGGCCGGAATGGATCCTCGCGGAGACTCCCAACACGCGGACAGCTTCGCTGAGAAACGCGGCTTTCTTGCCTTGCGATTCTGCCAGAGTGACGACGATTTCCGCACGGCAGAGAGCGATGGGGATTCCGGGGAAACCTGCACCGGAGCCGAAATCCAGCAGTGTGGCGATTCCGATTGGAAGGGCGCGGACGCAGACAATCGACTCGACAAAGTGGCGCGAGATAATGCCTTCCTCGTCGCGAATGGCGGTCAGATTGACGCGGGCATTCCAGCGAAGCAGAAGCGAGAGGTAGTCCTGGAAACGTTGTGAAAGAACCTGGTCGAGTGGATCCAGGCCAGCTTGGGTCAGAAGAGCGTTGAGCAGAGTTCTGGGAGGGTTTGAAGTCTCATTCATGCCGGCGTCGTCGACTCTTCAATCTGCCTCGGCTCCCACACGGCAGCAGCCTGCACAAACGCCGCGAAGATGGCGCGCGAGAAAGCGCTCTCGGTGTAGGTCCGCTCTGGATGCCACTGCACTCCCAGAACAAAATGTTCGCGTGACTCCAATTCGACCGCCTCGACCACTCCATCGTCCGGCGAGACTGCGCTGACCAACAGACCATCGCCGGGAACGTGAACCGCCTGATGGTGGCTGGAGTTGACCTGTGGGTCGGCGGCAAGTCCCTGAGGAACAAGGCTGGCCAGGCGTGATTCAGAAGCGATCCGCACCGCGTGGGCCTCGACCACTTCCCGGCCTGGGTGGTGATTGACCGCAGTCCTCAAGTCCTGAATCAGCGACCCGTTGAGCCATACATTCAATGTCTGAACACCGTGGCAGATAGCGAGAATGGGCTTGTGCAGGTTGAAGGCGTCCTGGAGCAAAAGCTCGTCAACAGCGGTTCGGGCGGGGTCCGGCTTACCGCACTCGGGAATTGGATCTTCGCCATATCTTTGCGGGTCAACGTCAAACTTGCTGCCGGGCAAAAGCACTCCCTGGACTCCGGCAAGAAGCCTGGCCACCCGATCTGGCCGCTCGTGGAGAGGAACGATGATAGGCGTAGCCCCGGCCGAACGGAGGGCGGCTAAATAGGGCGGCAATGATCGCTGATTGAAAGCTGAATCGGCGCCAGTAGGCTCGGCTATTGCGACATGGATGCACATGGCAGAAACAGTGTAAGGTCTCCGGCCAAAAAGCGATAGGGCAGCTGAGCCACAGAGCCAAGCTCAGTATCTACAGGCTCAATAGCATTAGACGCTCTCGCTAACAGGCTGGTTCAACAAATCCTGGATGGCGTCCCGAAGTCGGTCTGTCAGTTCGTCGGTCTGCCGAATTGTCATTCCCGCGGTTTCGATTGGTTCGCCGATCTTCAGAGTCAATTCGCCGGGGTAAAAGTGATGAGTGTGCATCGGTAGCAGCTCGTAAACCCCGCCGAGTGCCAGCGGCACGAGCGAGACCTGCGCGCGAATGGCGAGGTAAGCCGCGCCGGAGAGAAACGGCTTCAATTGACCGTCGAGGGTCCGTCCTCCCTCAGGGAAGACGAACAAGGGCATACCGGAGCGCAATGCCCTGGCGCCAGCGCCGAGACTGGAGAGAGTAGAGTGCGGGTTGGCAGTATCGATCGGCATCTGGCCTGAACTGTTTAAGTACCATCCTATGAATGGGATAGACCATAACTGCTTCCTTGCAAGAATGCGGAATTGGAAAGGCAGTGCGGCGAAGATTACCGGCACGTCCATGTACGAAGTGTGGTTGCACGCGTAGACGGCGACGGGGTGCTCCCGCATGTTTTCCGCGCCGATCACCGTGAGCCTGCAACCTGAAGCCCATACGCAGGCCCAGGCCCAAATTCGGGCTATCTTGTGCTGGGCATTGCCTTTCTTGTCCACAACTGAGACAAGTAGCGAGAGGCTTCCGAAAGCCGCTGTGATGATGCCGAAAAGAGGCGTTTGGAGGAGGTTGGTGCGCCAGCGATAAAGACGCGGTAAAGGATTGGGACGCTGTCTCATATTTCGAGACCCCTTCCGAACAGAAGCGCACGCGCCTCACCCACGAGGTAGACCGATCCAGAAACCACAACCGCACCACCCTGCGCGCGATCGCCCGCCCATTGCAGGGCCTCGCGAACCGAGTCGGCACTCAGGGTTGAAGTTCCTGTTGCCCTGGCCGAAGCTTCCATCGCCTCTAGCGGCGTGGCCCTGGCTGAGTGGATGGGCGCAAAAATCACCTGGTCGAAAAGTGGAAAGAGAAGCCCCGCCATCTCGGCCACTGGCTTATCTCTCAGGCAACTGAAGACGAGGAGCCGAGGGTGAATTTCGCTGAGCAGTTCCGAAAGCCCGGAGCGGAGGGCCCATGCACCGGCCGGGTTGTGCGCTACGTCGAGAATCCATCGCACGCCACCCGATTCGAATCGCTCGATCCGTCCGGGCCACATCGTCTGATGAATTCCCTGGGCGATGGATTCCGGTGTGATGGGAAAGCCGTGCGCCGAAGCCAACTCGACGGCAGCAGCGATGGCCAGTGCTACGTTCCGGTGTTGGTGAGTTCCAATGAGCGGAGAAGCGACATTGATGGTCGCGCCCATTACTTCGATTGGATAGGAAGTAGCGTTTTCCGCTGCCCGTGGCGGCAGGTAGGCCTCCACCTTCACTTGACGGAGGCTGAGTTCAGCCACTGCTTCACCGAGCACCTGGTTGGCCTCCGGATGCTGGGGCAATGTAATCAGCGTGCCGTTCTTGCGCAGGATGCCAGCCTTCTCGCGCGTGATGGCGGTGATTGTCGAGCCTAACCATTCCGTGTGGTCGAGCGAGATGTCGGTGATGATGGAGAGCAGAGGATCGGCGGCGTTGGTCGCGTCGAGGCGGCCGCCCATCCCAACCTCGAGCACGGCCAACTCCACTTTTTCTTCGGCAAAGTAGACAAGCGCCAGCGCGGTCAGAATCTCGAAGAAACTCGGGTGCTGCGGCAGACGGCCTTCGCACACCAGCTTCTGTGCCACATCGTGAACGCGAAAATAGAGCCGGGCAAAGGCATCGTCGGCAATCTGTGCGAGATCAATGCGGATGCGCTCGTTGACACGCTCGAGGTGCGGCGAGGTGTAGAGGCCGGAGCGCACCCCGGACGCGGTCAGGATCGAGGCCAGCGTGGCGGCAGTTGAGCCCTTGCCGTTGGTTCCAGCTATGAGGACGGAGCGAATGGAATGATGCGGATCGCCCAACGCAGCGAGGAGGATGCGAACCTCGTCGAGGGAGAATTTTCGCCGAGCCTGCCCGGGGCGCGTATAGAGCTCCGGCGCCATGGCGTTCAATTCATTGATGGCTGCTGAGTAGGACATCGAATGTCAAGTATAAGAGCCGTGTCTCATGCGGCGCTAAACGGCATTATGCGCGCAACAGGAGTTGCAGGGCCTGACGGGCGTCTTGCAAGCAGGAACGGGCCTCATCCTCGGAGAGAAGGCCTTGATGGACCGCTTTCCTGCCGGTATCATTCACCAGGTTTGCAACGCGCGGAAAGTCTGGGTCGAATCCTGTCATTTGCAGATTGTTATTCACTTCATGCAAGAGGTTGCCGAGGGTGGCCGTATTCCGATAGCGCGAATGGATCTGCCTGGTGAGCGACGAAGGCAGCTTTTGCTTGATGGCCTCCTCGAGAACCGAGCGGCACATGACCGCGCAGGCTGTGTAGAGGCCAAAAAAATAGCAGCGCGTGGCTTCGTCCAGGTAGCGATCGGCCTCCTCTGAACTGGGAGCGACCACGACACACTCGCGCAAATGAGTGGCCCGCTCGACGGCAGGCTCGACCAACTCCAGCAATTCGAAGGCAAATGCGGTGCGCAGCAGATCGTTCTGCTGGCTGTCAAGCGCACGCTGAATCTCCCTCCATGCCGGCGTGGGCGCCTCGAGCCCTGCATAGTGCATCTTTGTGAGTGAAGTGAGCCGCTGGCGCGCGTGCTGGATGAACCCCTGGCGCATCTCCTGCGCCATTAGTCGCCAACTGGAGACAAACGCCTCCGCGTCCTGCTGATACCGGGTCCATAGTTCGTCGTACACGATTGCCGGCAACACCTCGCGTAATTGCGCAAATCGGCCCGTTTGCGCTAACTCTGAGATGGACTCGCAGAACTCTCGCCCCGGTGCTTCTTCTGCTGACATTTGCAGCAGTTCGCGCTCCAGGCGCCCCAAATCGATGCTCATCTTTGATGCCCTCAAATGGCAAGTCTAAGAGCAGTTGTGTTGAAGTTGGAGATGAACAGTGCTCATCTTGCAGGCTGTGTGCTGGAACGGGAAGTTGTCTCTGTGAGCGAGCGATGGCGGGAATTGTTGGTCACCTTCGAAAACGCCATTCAGTGATTCATCCGCCGGCTCTGTGCGTCTTCGCAGCGCCCCTACAGGGCGCAACTTCTCATTGACATGCATTCCCAGCATTCCGCTTCGCTTCATGCTGGGCTATTATCCTTGGCTCCCTCCGGGAGCACGCGATGTCAGCCGCTCGTACATCGGATTTAAGCTTTGCGTTGACCCTGAGCGTCATGGACGACCATTTCTCGTCTGGTCTTGACCTGGACATCATGGAAGACTGTTTCACACATCGTTCTACAGGCTGCGGAAAAAGGCCTCAACTTGATTCAAGCCCGCGAAAAACATCCCGCAGGGCCTAAAGGCCAGGTTGATTTTGCGGCTTACGGCACGACTGAAGTCGTGCCCTGATACAAAGCTGCTGCTTGAAACACGTCCTATGAGTCTTTCTGCGGCTAGTCTAGCCCGGAGCATCTTCGACGGCTATTCCTGAAGTTTTTTTGGATTCTTGTCCTCCTCTGGCCAAGAGTGGACGCCATCGAAAAATCTCGTTTGTGGATCGCGAGTACCGTGGAAGCTATTGTTCTGCGCGGGTGCGGACGCGCTTTTCACATAAATCGTTTCGTTTGCACAGGCTTATTTCGCACGCTTGTGGGAGCGGTGGGAAACCTGGGCCGCTTTCATCCACCCGCGGCCGGGTTTTCCAAATCCCCTCATTTGCACAGCTCTGTTTTGGAAAACTTCACCCTGATGCAAACCTCTCTTTCAAAACCCTTTCACCCTTCTTTCCACTTTTCCTCCGTGAACGACGGGTACTACTATCTTTTTTCTTTATTCTTCTACTTTTTTCCTAACACCCGTCGCTCCGCGAATCCCGGCCCGGACGAGCTGCCATCGCATTCGTCTGGCGAAATGCACGCGCGCAGCATCAAGTCCCCGGAATCCAGAGAAGTACCCCTGTTTTCCACGCGCATATTAACCCGAAGGTGAATACAATCAAGAAGAAGAAGGCACAATGGTTTCCGATGGGCAGCAAGGTGTTGTAAAGTGTGGCCAGTGTGGAATCTGCCGAATTGAGGTTTTCTTCGCGAGTTGCAAAGTGAGGGTGGGCTCATGCCGAAAGTGGAAAGTGAAGTTGAGAAGCCGGTGGCGTCGGGGGCAGTGATGGAAATTACCGTAAGCCGTCAGGACCTGGTCAAGGAGCTTACCGCGACACAAAGCGTGGTGGAGCGGAAGACCACTATTCCAATTTTGTCGAACTTCCTGATTGAAGCGGAAGAGGACCGGCTGAACATTACCGCTACCGATCTTGACCAGGCGATCCGCACCAGCGCCGAAGCTAAAGTGAAGAAGGCAGGCGCGTGCACCATCCCAGCCCGCAAGCTCTACGACTACGTGAAACTGTTGCCGGACGGCGACATCTCCATCAAACTGCTGGAGAACCACTGGGTGCAAATTCGCTCAGGGCGCTCGAACACGAAGATGGTCGGCATGGCGCGCGCCAACTACCCTCAGGTTCCTGAATTTCCCGCTGTGTCGGCGACAAGCATCTCCTCGGTGGCGCTGAAGACTCTCATCAGTCGCACAATCTTTGCGATCTCGAACGAGGAGTCGCGCTACACGCTCAATGGCGCATTGCTGGTTATCAAAGCCGAATCGCTGGCGATGGTGGCCACGGACGGGCACCGTCTGTCTTATGTCGAGAAGCCCAATGAAGTGCTTGAAGGCATCAGCGGCGAGAAGCGCGTGCTGATTCCGCGCAAGGCTCTGCAGGAGCTGCAGCAGCTACTCTCCGTGTCCGAAGCTGAGAAGGTGGAGTTTGCCGACGACGAGCACACACTCTTTTTCCGCGTGGGCCATCGCACGCTGAGCACGCGCAAACTTTCAGGGCAGTTTCCGAATTTCGAAGCAGTGATGCCGCGCGACAACACAAAGTTTGCGGTGGTGCGGTCGAGCGAGTTGTCGGCAGCAATCCAGCGCGTTGCGCAATTCGCCGACGAGCGCTCCGGCGCAATCCGGCTGCGCCTGGAGAGTAACGAACTGAAGATCAGCTCGAACTCGGCCGAGAGCGGCGAGAGCGAAGATATTATTGACACACCGTATTCGAGTGATCCTATTGCGGTGGGATTTAACTCCGTCTACATTCTCGACTTCCTGAAAGCTCTCAGCAATGAGGGCGAAGTGCGGCTGGAGTTCAAGGACTCGCAGTCGGCAGGACAGATGCGGCCTGAAGATCCGGATGCGGAGTATAAGTACCGGTATGTACTGATGCCGATGCGGATCTGAAGAGGCAGCGGAGTTAGTCGCGCTACGCGCGAGTTAGCAGAGACAACGACGGCCCGGCATAACTGCCGGGCCGTTTGGTTTAGGAGCCATAGTGAATAGAGCATTTTTCGGTTCTGGTGCTGACGGTCAAAATCGACAGATGTGCTATCCCACCCATTTCGCAAATTACGCGAAATGGATGGGGCACCCAGAATTTTGTTAAGACTGAAGTCGAAAGTGATCTAACGACGGGCATTCACGCTACGGCGGGAGCCTGCAAAAACTGCAACGCGCGAATGAGATAACCTTTCAGTGCGCGGCGATGGACGACGGCGTCGAGGAAGCCTTTTTCGAGGAGGAACTCGGAGCGCTGAAAACCTTCGGGTAGTTTTTGGCGGATGGTCTGCTCGATAACTCGTGGGCCGGCAAAGCCAATCAAAGCTCCGGGTTCAGCTATGTTCAGGTCGCCGAGCATGGCGAAGCTTGCGGTGACGCCTCCGGTGGTGGGGTCGGTTAGGACGCAGATGTAGGGAACTTTGGCGTCGTCCAACTGGGCGAGAGCTGTGGAGATTTTCGCAAGCTGCATAAGGCTCACAACGCCCTCCATCATGCGCGCTCCGCCGGAGGCAGCTACGATGATGAGCGGCTTGCGGGTGAGGCGCGCGCGGTCAACGGCGCGGGCGATGGTCTCGCCCACCACGGCGCCCATGGAGCCGCCGATGAAGCTGTATTCCATGGCGCTTACCACGACCTGATGCGGGCCGAGTTGGCCGACCGCGTTGAGAATGGCGTCGTCGAGGCCGGTTTGCGCCTGCGCTGCGCGAAGACGAGCCTTGTAGGGTTTTATGTCAGTGAAGTTAAGTGGGTCAGTGGAGCGCAGGCCGCCGTCGACTAACTCATAGCCAGGCTCGAGAAGGAGATCCATACGCTGGCGCGCGCCCATTTTGAAGTGGTGCTGGCATTTGGGGCAGACGTTCAGGTTGGCCAGCAAATCCGCCTTCCAGATGACCTCGCGGCAGCCTACGCACTTGATCCACAAGCCCTCGGTGCGTACACGCTTCTCACCCTCCCCGGCGACTCGGTGAGAGCTCGGACCAGATTCGTACTCTCCACTTTCACGCTTGAACCAGGACATTCGACCTCTCTTATTTCAGTGGACAGTGGATAGGGGCTGTTTCATCACCGGATCGGCGTCTTGCGAGTCGTTCCCTCAGGGGCTAAAGCCCACGAATTTACTTGCTCCGGGGTGGCACGACTGAAGTCGTGCCCTTTCAAAGCCAGGCAATGCAACAGCTTCTAGTATTCTATCCCGCGCTGGGCCAGAATTCCTTTCTGGTAGGCGTGCTTGGTTTCGCGCATTTCTGTGACCGTGTCGGCTATCTCGACCAGCAGTGGATGGGCGTTGCGACCGGTGAGAATGACATGGACCATCTCCGGCCGCTGGCGCAAAGCCTCTGCCACGATGGCGGGGTCCAACATACCGTAGCCGATGGCGTAGTTGATTTCGTCGAGCACAACCATATCCCAATCGCCGGAGTAAATGGCGTCGCGCGCTTCGGCCCATGCAGCCTCGACCAGACGCACGTCTTCGGGATCGGTTTCAGCGCCGCCAACCTTCACAAAGCCGCGGCCCATCTGCTTGAGCACGAAGTTATCGCCGAAGGCTTTCACCGCATCCAGCTCGCCGTAGTGCCAGGAGCCTTTGAGGAATTGAATCATCAGTACGCGCATTCCGTTGCCGACAGCGCGCAAGGCCGTGCCCATGGCAGCGGTAGTCTTGCCCTTGCCCGGGCCGGTGTTTATCAGAATCAGTCCTTGTCGCGAATCGGTCATAGTCAGGGGTCAGGGATCAGGTGACAGTCGCCGAACCTCAGCCTAAATTGTTAACTCCGCACTGTCCAGTTTTAGAAGCCATCTCACAGATGCAATTGAGCCTATGCAAATCATCCCTCAGGGCTAAAGCCCACCATTTTATTAGGCATTCTGCGGCACGGCTAAAGCCGTGCCCTTTCAAAATAACGGATTGGCCTTGTTGTTGGTACGATGTCCTTTGAAAATCTGTTTATCAGGCAGTTTCTAGTGTCCGGCGTGGTAGGGATGGCCGGCAAGAATTGTAAACGCGCGGTAGAGTTGCTCGGCCATTACGAGGCGCGCAAGAGAGTGGGCCATGGTCATGGGTCCGAACGAAAGCAGCAACTGCGCCCGCGTTCGAGCGGCGTCTGACCATCCACTGGCGGGACCGACGGCGAAAACAATCTGCTGCGCGCCCTGGTCGCGCCTTGTGCCGAGCCAGGCGGCAAAACTTTCCGAAGTCATTTGGCGGCCACGGCTGTCAAGCAATACAGTGATGGCGGGTGTGCGTCCTTCAAGGCGTTGCAGCCAATCGAGCAGCGCCTGCTCAGTGCGAAAGGCCTCGGCCTTGCAATGCGCGAAGGCGGAGCAGCGGCCCAGATAGACGGCTGTAAGTGAGTCGAATTCATCCTTCGCGCCGGGGCGCGCGCCTATATGCGCGAGGGTAAGGTTCATGGGGGCAGAATACGCCATCGGAGGGGTGATGCACCGGTTTTGAGGCAACGGTCTAAATTCGGCCATGAGCTTGGGATTTGGCGATTGGAAGCGTTGAAGTTGAGGGCCGAGGCGGGGTTCAAGGACGCAAAGCCGATTTCCATTTTCGGAATTCTGACTTCAAGTCCTACAATTTTTAATAGATCGTGATTTGAGTCACTGCGAATTCATGCTACTAAGCCATTTATTTTCAACATTCACGAAATATTCTAAATATTCATCGATGTGGCAATCGGACTGCATTCAATGAGTTGCAAGTGTTGCCTCGCCTTCCTGGGCTCGAGAACGCACACTGCCCCGGAAGTTGAAGCACGAGAAGCGAATTGGGCCTTCCCCCGAGCGGGTTTCTGATTGCAACCGATTCTTCTGGAGGACATCAATGCACAGCACTTTTTTGAGGTACGTAGTATGCGCCATGGCCGCGCTTTTCCTGAGCGGCGCAGGCGCGTTGGCGCAGTTAGAAAGCGGACAGATTGCCGGAACGGTCATGGATCAATCCGGCGCCGTCGTCACCAATGCGGCCGTCGCAGTCAAGAATCTTGACACGAACGCCGAGCGCAACACCGTTTCGTCCTCAACTGGATCATTCATTGTGCCCGGCTTGACGCCAGGCCACTATGTGATAACCGTGACCTCCGCCAGCTTCAAGCCGTTCACAGCGAAGGCGGAAGTGGCCGTAGGCGCGCACGTGACGATTGACGTGAAGCTCTCGGTGAGCTCGAGCGTTACGCAAGTGCAAGTAGTCGCCGAGGGCGGCGTGGAAGTAAATACGCAGACTCAGGAATTGTCGCAGGTTATCGACACGCAGCAGCTGGCGCAACTGCCCAGTCTTACCCGCAATCCTTATGACTTTGTCGGTCTTTCCGGCAACGTTAGCAGCGGCGACAATACTTCGGGCAGCATGGCCAGCGGCCAGAACCTAACAGCCCGCGGCGTCGGCTATGCGATCAACGGCCAGCGCGAGTCGGGCACTGAGATTCTTCTGGACGGCGTGGAAAACATCGCGGTCTTCAGCGAAGGCATCGGCGAAGATATTCCGGTTGATGCTGTGCAGGAGTACAGCGTTATCACCAACAACTATGCAGCCGAGTTCGGACGCGCATCGGGCGGCGTTGTGAACGTGACCACGAAGGCCGGCACCAACAAATTCCACGGCAGCGGGTGGGATTTCAACCGGCTGTCGGCTTACACGGCGAACACCTACGGGAACGACGCGCAAAACTGGGCCAACGCGCAGCAAGATCTGCCAATCGCGCCCAAGGGCACATACACCCGCAACCAGTATGGGTTCTCGGTTTCCGGCCCGGTCATGAGGAACAAGCTGTTCTTCGAGGTGACGACGGAGTGGACGAAGGTCCGCAGCGCGGCCGTAGAGAACGAAGAAGTCTTCGATCCAGCGTTTATCGCCCTATTGCCGGCCAATGCGCAAGCATATTTTTCCGCTTTTGGTACCGGCGCCTCCCCCTCTTCGGGCGTAGCCGCGACATGGGGCGACTTAGAGACAACCGCATTGGCAGCAGGTAACCCCTACGTCAACGGCGTGACACCAATTCCCGCCACGACGTCGGTTTTCGACAGCGTCACATTCAATACGCCCTTTGATGCGGGCGGCGGCGTTCCGCAAAACACCTATGAACTGATTGGGCGCGCGGACTACAACCCAACAGACAAGACGCAGATGTTCTTCCGCATGGGCCGCGAGAGCATCGTAGAGCAGAACGGCGCCGCGTCTTACAGCGCGTATCCGAAGGATGATGTAGGCGATGCCTCTCTCAATCAGAGCTATCTCTACACGCTGTCTCACACTTACAGCACCAACCTGTTTGCCAGCGCGAAGGCGAGCTTTACGCGTTTCAACACCGCGGACTCGTTTGACACGGCGTTGACCTACACACCTAACCTGATGTTTGTTGCGCCGACAGATCTATTTACAGGCGGTCTGATCCAGATGCCAGGCCTGGAAAACGCCTCGGAGCCCGGCGAAGGCGGTTTGCCTTTCGGCGGCCCGCAGAACACCATCCAGCTTGAGCCGGATATCTCCTGGACCAAGGGCAAGCACTCGTTCAAATTTGGCGGCCTGTATACCTACATCCAGATGAACGCGGCGTACGGCGCTTACTCCCAGGCCGTGGAAGAGCTGGGCGCAACTGGAGCGGCCAGCATGCTCGATCTCATCAATGCCGATGGCAACGCCATTGGCAGCCAGCTCGTCGAGTTCGACGCCAGGGTCAATCCTCAAGGCGATTATCCCTGCCACGCCAACCCGAGCTATTGGACGACGAATGACTCCGCCGACCTGATCACATCCGCAGGTTGCACGGTGACGCCGCCGTTGACTCCGGCCAACCCGGCGCGCAGCTATCGCTACAACGACTTTGCGATTTACGCGCAAGACAGCTACCGATACACTCCTAAGCTGACCCTCAACTATGGTTTGCGCTGGGAGCATTACGGCGTACAGCACAACAACAAGTCAGGTCTCGATTCGAACTTCTACTTTGGCACAGGCCAGGGGATTGAAGAACAGACCAGAAACGGCCAGATGTTCATCGCAGACCAGAGCCCTGTGCACGGATTCTGGAAGGCGCGTTGGGGCACGCTTGCTCCTCGCGTGGGCTTTGCATACGATGTAACCGGCAATGGCCAAACCAGCGTACGCGGCGGTTTCGGCATGAGCTACGAACGCAACTTTGGAAACGTAACGTTTAACGCCAGCTTCAATCCTCCGGCCAGCGCCGTTCTTAGCCCGGTTTGCTCGGCTCAGGAATCCACCTGCACTGTAGGCATTACCAACAACGACCTTGGCCCGCTTGGCCTCCCGGGTCCCTCCGCTCTGCTGCCTCCGGCTGAGCTGCGCATGCCCAATCCGGAAATCGAAGTGGCGCAGACACAGTTCTGGAGCCTCTCGCTTCAACACCAAATTACCCCGAGCACGGTGGCGCAGGCGACCTATAGCGGCGCACACAGCATTCACCTTTATGACATTGAGAACATCAACCAGCTGGGCGCGGGCCAGGTTTATCTGGGTGACCCGATTACCTTCCCGTCTGATCCAGACTGCCCGGCAATTGGCACAATTGACCCGAATTGGGCATCAGATGAGGGTATCGGCCCTTGCCTGAATCGTCCGAACAATCAGTACACGAACATCAACATGCGCGGCAGCATGGGTTCCGGCAGCTATCAGTCTTTGCTGCTTGGTATCCAATCGCAGAACATTCACGGCACAGGGCTTGACCTGGTTGCGAACTACACATGGTCGCATTCACTGGACGATTTGAGTTCGACCTTCGGCGACAGCTTGCAGGGCGGCTCTGGCTATGTCGGTTCTCTGGGTTACACCAACCTGCTCGATCCGAAATTGGACTGGGGTAGTTCCGATTACGACATCCGGCAGCGCCTGACGATTTCCCCAATCTGGGCGACCCCGTGGTTCAAGACCGGGTCAATGATGGAGAAGGAAGTATTGGGCGGCTGGACGATATCTGGCATCGGTACGATCCGCACCGGTATTCCGTTCTCAGTGTTCGATTACACCAACGATGTTACCTACTACACCGTGCCTCGTTTGACGCCGTCCCAGCCAATTACCAATTACAAGGTTGTCGAGGCAAAGGCGATCGACCC
>JBAPYY010000553.1:0-1918 GCA_049284975.1 Occallatibacter sp. | reverse complement strand
ACGCAATACATGGGAGTCACTGCGCAGATTGTGGCAGGGGGCAACACGGTTTCGATTGGCACCACTGCTTCGATCGTGGATGGTCTGAAGTCGGCGGTGGCGCAGATGGTGGCCAACAATGGCTACTACGTGCGGCCGACGGCGATTTACGCCAACCCGGTGTTGCTGGACCTGATTGACCGGGAGATGAAGACGGAGTTCAACGTGGTGTTGAATACCGACAACATCACGGGCGGAGTCCGGGTGAAGATGCTCTCGACGCAGGCGGGCGATCTGCCGCTGATTCCAGACTGGAGCCTGAGTTATACGGGCACTCCCGGCTCGGGCACAGCGGTATTGCCGGCCTACATCGTAACCGAGGATCTGATCGAGTATCACTGGCTGGGCGATCCGACACCGCGCATCTTCCAACTGGGGCTGCCGAATTCGCTGACGTACCAGTACGTTGCGGTCAAGTTTGGCGCCCCGGTGGTGAAGGGCGCGAACTACGCACATTACCAAGTGCTGGTGGACCGGTAGACAAAAGACAGGGACGTAGGGACTAGGGACAAGGGATTAGGGAATAGGGAATAACACCCTCTAGTCCCTAGTCCCTCAGTCCCTGGTCCCTATCAAGCTAGACCCTCATTTCGAAAGGATAGGTTATGGCATATCTGCAGCCAGCGGATTACCAGAATTATGGATTGCCGGCAGGCACGACAGCGGATTGGATTACGGCGGCCACGGCATTGATCAACAGCTACTGCAGGCGGCCGGACCTGAATGTAATCCAATACACGGAGCGGCTGCGGATGACCAGCGGATCGCAGACGGTGTTACTGAGTTATTTGCCGCTGGCGCCATTGGGAACGGCAACGACGCCGATCGTAAGCATCGAAGGACGTTACACAAGGCCGCGACGCGGAGAACTTCCAAACGAGCCATTGCTGGAAATTGCGCTAGCGTTTTCTCTGCCGGGACAGTGGACGGGAATCGATCCAAACTCGGTGGACTTTGATCCGAACACTGGGGAGTTGACGCTGCCATGGAATGTGCTGGGGCTGCCTTACAACGAGGTAGCGGTAACTTATACGGCCGGCCTTGCGACAATCGGCGACGACGTGAAGACGGCGTGCGCGCAGATTGTGCGGAATGCGCAATCCACGCCGGCGTTGAACGCAAGCAAGACAAAGATCGACACGATGCAGATGCAGTATTTCTCGAGTTCGCTGGTGGACGAAACAGTGCAAACCTGGCTGGGTCCCTACGTAGCGAGCAGGCTGGGGTGAGCGATGAGCGATACAGCAGCGCGTAACCCCGTGGGAGCGCAGCGGATGCTGGCCGATGCCCTGCTGCGAAGCGTGGCAGGAACGTCGGCCCTTCTGCGGGTGACTGGTTCAAATACGGATACCAGCCAATCCGAAGTGGGACTGGTAGCAACGGCCTTTGCCGAAGTAGTGGTGAGCCCAGTGGTGATGCGCAAGATGCGGCCCACGTGGCAGGAGAATGGCGAGTCAAAGTGGGAGCTTCTGATATCCGCGACTGGAATAGAACAGCAGGTAAATGCGCTGGACCTCGCGTCGGCACAGGCTCTTTTCGCGATGACTCTGGCGGTTACGGTGGCTGGGCTGGATTACCTGATTGAGTCGGTTGCAGCAAACGAGGCTTTCGGCCAGGTGTATCTCTACCGGTTGCTGTTGCGGGAAGCAAGGCAACAGGCGGTGTAGGAGCAGGGATCAGCGGTCAGGGATCAGGGATCACGATGCGTGATCAATGGACTAAACCGAGTTTCCGACCGAATGGCGGCTCTTTGTCAACGAACATTGACCCGGAAAGGTGAATGGGAGAGCAAGGGAAAGTGATCAAGGAGAGCTTCTACTGATCCCTGATCGCTGACCCCCGATCCCTGTCTTCTTATGCAAAATGCGAAAGATTCGTT
>JBAPYY010000552.1:0-17004 GCA_049284975.1 Occallatibacter sp. | reverse complement strand
CACAAGGAAGGCTCCGACTTCGTCAAGATTTACGAGACGGGAAAAGACGCGGTGGTTGACGGCGAACTGCACACGCCCTACCAGTACACTGAGGCACAACTGGCCGCGGCCGTCGAAGAGGCGCATCGCCTGGGCACAGGCGTTGCTGTCCACGCCATGGGCGAGCCGGGCACGCTCTTTGCCGCGCAGGCCGGCGTCGCCTCTATCGAGCACGCCACCCAGCTCAGCGACGAAACCATGCGCCTGATGCGCGAGCGTCAGATTCCCGCAGTACCCACCTTCGCCATCTTCGACTACTTTGCGCAGCACGCCGCTACGCCCGCCGTTGCCGCGCGCGAGAAAGCTCTGCTCGATGTGAAGAAGCGCGAATTCAAAAAGCAGATTGCCGCCGGAATCTCATTCGCAGTCGGCTCTGACGTTGGTCCCTTCCCGCACGGCACACAAGCCGTCGAGATGGAACTGATGGTCCGCTATGGAATGAAGCCGCTGGCGGTTTTGCAGGCTGACATGATCAATGGCGCGAAGCTGCTCGGCTGGGAAGGTCAGATCGGCGAACTCAAGTCCGGCTACTTCGCTGACATTGTTGCCGTTCCGGGCAATCCTCTCGAAGACATTACCGCCGTTGAACGCGTGAGCTTTGTGATGAAGGGCGGCGCGGTGGTGCGCCAATAAGTCGCTTCGGAAGTTCGGTTCTTATCGAAGACCTCTCGCTAAACAGCGGTTCCTTGCGGATCGGACGCCGCCGCTGCTTTCTTTTCCTTTTTCGCCAAGATCTTCTCGAGAACCTGCGTGTACCGCAGCGGCTGTACCTTCTTGAGAGAATCCTTTACCGCCTTCCGGTAAGCGGACAGATAAATGGAATACAAAATTGCGATTGAGCAACCGACTCCCCACACGAATCCCCAACAGAATCCAGCCAAAGCAGCCCGTCCAAAAGCTTCCATCGAAGTTGCCCCTTTCCAAGTTCTCCTTAAACCGCAACCACAAAACTGTCTTCAGTGCGCGTGACGGCGTGGTACAGCGTGTCGCGCTCCACGGGAACGCGGCCTGCTTCGGTAATCAGACGGCAAAGTTCCTTGCGTGTCATACCCTGCGGCGTGGTCGCTCCCGCGTCGTGATAAATCTTCTCTTCCACGACCGTGCCGTCCAGATCGTCGGCGCCAAAGCGCAACGCTATCTGCGCGATCTTTGCCGTGAGCATCTGCCAGTATGCCTTGATGTGCGGGAAGTTGTCCAGCAGTAAACGGCCCACCGCGACCTGGCGAATGTCGGTCAGCCCCGTGGTTACCGGCAGGTGGTCCAGCATCGTGTTCTCCGGATGGAAAGCCAGCGGAATAAATGTTTGAAACCCGCCGGTCTCGTCCTGCAATGCGCGCAGCTTGAGCAGGTGGTCCACGCGGTCTTCGTCATTCTCGATATGCCCATAAAGCATGGTCGCATTGGACTTGAAGCCCAGCTTATGCGCCAACCGCGCTGTTGAAAGCCACTCATCACCGTCGATCTTGTGGTCGCAAATAATGGAGCGCACCCGCGCCGAGAAGATCTCCGCTCCGCCGCCGGGCATCGAATCCACGCCGGCCTCGCGCATCTTGATGAGCGTCTCCTCAATCGTCAGCTTGGCGCGACGCGCAAGGTATGCTACCTCGACCATGGTGAAGGCCTTAATGTGAACTTTGGGAAAACGTACTTTGAGCCCGCGCACCAGATCGAGAAAATATTCGAACGGCAGGTCCGGGTGCAGTCCGCCAACAATGTGAAACTCCGTGACCGCTTCCGAATAGCCCGAGGACGCCGTCTCCCACGCCTCTTCGAGAGCCATGGTGTAGCCCGCCGGGTCACCCTTCTTGCGCCCAAAGGCGCACAGCTTGCAAGCCGCAACGCATACATTTGTGGGGTTAATGTGCCGGTTCACGTTGAAATAAGTTACGTCCCCGTGCATCCTCTCGCGCACGTGGTTGGCCAGCCAGCCCACGGCAAGAACGTCCGAAGACCCATAGAGTACAACGCCGTCACTGAAGTCGAGCCGCTCTCGGGCCAGAACTTTCGCGGCAATCGGCTCAAGCCGTGGGTCGTGGGTACGAAAGCCTGCGGGTTGGCGGGAAATCGCCGTCTCGGTCTGCATATTCTAATGATACAGAAACAATCCGTTTTCTTCGCCTGGAACTCGTCCCTATGTCCCTATGTCCCTATGTCCCTAGTCCCTAGTCCCTGCTCCCCGTTTTCTCCGGTTCCACCACCACCCCGTCAAACATCGAGGCCGCCAGCAGTCGCCCTCCCGCCGAGCGCACCAGGTTGACGCGATAACCGGTTTGCGCGAACTTCCACTCCAGCGTCTTGGGATTGATGGCAAAGACCTGGTCGCTCGAACGCGAGCTGACCAGAATCTGGCCCAGTTGATCGTCGTAGGTAAGGTCGTCCACATCGTTCATCGGAAGCCTGTGAACCCATAGCCAGGTCTTGCCCAGATCATGAGAAAAATAAACGCCCTCGCGCGCGCCCAGCCACAAAGTCCCATCCGTCGAAAACGCCGCGCAATGAATGCGTGTGAGCATCGCCGGAATGCCGATAGGCATCCAGCTCTCTCCCAGGTCAGTGGACAGAACCACCCCATCGCGGCGAGCAGCGACGAGATTAGACCCGTGTGCCGCGACAGAAAGATAATCCGCAGACCCCATTACCGGGCCGCCCTGCCAACTGGCTCCGTGATCGACGCTCGAGAACAGGCCGCCTGAGGTCGAAGCCAGCCATGCATCGCCGGAAAGGTCAAGCGAGCGCACGCGGCCATCCATCTCGCGGCTTGCATCCTTAATCCGCTTCTCCACGGTAACCCGCTTTCCATAATGCGTTTCTGTAGCTGTCTTTACCAAAGTGTTCTCGATCAAGCCGCTCAGGCTCCAACTCACCGCGGGCGGATCCGCGTTCGCCCCCTCCGCAGTCGCAGTGTCCTTGTCAGATTTGTCCAGCACAAGAACTCCGTGATTCGTTCCCGCCAGTATCGTTCCATCCGGCGACTCTGCCAGCGCAAAAACATCGCGCCCGTCAAGCCCGTTGTCAATCTGTTCCCAATGTGCGCCGCCATCGGAGGAAACGAAAACGCCACCATAGCTCTTGTCGTTCACCACGCCGGCAAACAGCCGCGCGGGATTGCCTCTCGCGACCAGCAACGCCTCGACCTTGCGCCCACTGAAACCTCCATTTGCGGCGACAAAACTTGCCCCCGCGTCCTGGCTCAGCAGAACACCTCCGCGGTCGGTGGCCAGCAATACATGATTCGTGTCTCCCGGATCGACAAAAACATCGTTCACAATCACGTCCGGACCGGTCATGCGCTCAAAGCTCTTGCCGCCGTCCAAGGTTTTGTAGAGCCCTTCTGTGGTTCCTGCATACACCACGGCACGGTTCGCCGGGTCCTGTTTCAGGACGCGCGTCCTGCGTGCGTCAGAGGGAATTCCCGCGACCTTCTTGAACCGTTCGGCCGCGTTCACGCTTTTGTAGATGCCGCTGCACGCGCTGGCGAAAACAATCTTCGGGTCGGCCGGATCGATGATGATCGAAAACACGTCTGAGTCGTCGATCACACCCTGCTTGATGTTCTGCCAGCTCTTGCCGCCGTCCGTGGTCTTCCACGGCAGATGCCATGTGCCCGCGTAGATTACATCGGGGTCCGCCGGATCGATGGCCAGCGATTCCACCTCGTGAATTTCTTTGCTGCCAGGAGGGCTGATCTGGGCCCATGAGACGCCGGCATCGGCGCTGTGGAAAACCCCTTCGAGCGTTCCGGCAAACAGCATCGCCGGGTTTGAGGGCGCCTGCGCAAAAGCGCGAATCGACTGTCCGCGCAAGCCCTCGACTTCGCTCCAACTCCGCCCACCGTTACGGCTTACCCACAGTCCGCCGCCGGGCTGGTCAAGCTTCCACGCGGCCACAAAGACAGTGGATGGATTCGCCTCATCCACAACGATGTGATCCATAATCAAGTCATCGGACGCGTCCAGCTTCGAGAGCCTGTGCCAGGACGCACCCCCATCCAATGACTCGTAGAGCCAACTGTTGGTGGTACCCAGATACAGATGATGGGGCTGGCCGGGAACCGCGGCAAAGGCGCGCGCATCTCCACCCTCGGGCCCAATCGCCCTCCAAAGCGTCTGTGCCGTCAATCCCGGGACGGCAACCAAAAACAGAAATAGAAGTGAGATTTGCGCAAATAATCCGGACTGGTAGGAATAATTAAGGCAGACTCGCAATCGATTCATGCAGACAAGAAACTCCCAAAGCTCATATGAAGAGTATACAAAGAATACAGATACGCTTGCTCCATGCGCGATATAACTCAACACAAACCAAAGAGGCTGACCGGCAAGCCGGTCAGCCTCTTTGATTGCAAATAGTATTCTCCATTGCGGCGAACCCGAAGGCCGCCGCGACAAGAGCGAGCAAGCTACATCTTCGCGGCCGAGGGCTTCTTATGCATGGCCTTGGCTGCCATTGCCTTGCGCGGCTGCGCCTTCACCTTGGTCTCGTCCACAGGAGTGGTTCCCTGCACGTCGGCCGCAAAGTTTGCGCCGGCGGGCACCAGGTAGGTTTCCACTTCCTGCGCGTCCGTGGTGCCGGTAGCTACGCTGATGCGAGAAGCGTCAATGCCCTTATCCGTTACCAGATACTCCTTGACGTTGACGGCGCGGTCGGCTGCGGGATCATCAACCTTGGCATGCTTGTGCTTCATCGCAAACGCCGCTTCCTTCGCGGTCTTGGCCCGTTCCTTGGCATTCGCTTCGCCCACGATTACGAGCTTGGCATTCGGCGCCTGCTGCAGGCTCAGGGCGATTCCGTCCAGAGCCGCCTTGCCTTCGTTGTTCACGCGATCCGGACGCTTCTTGTCGCCGGCAAAGCTGATCGTTGCCAATGCCTGCGTGTGAGGAACCGGAGGCACATACGGGGCCAGAATGTTCACGCTGGTGCTTGCCGTAGCCTTCTGGCTCTTGTCATCGGTCACGTTACAGGTGATCCCCACTTCGCCGGTCGGTGCGCCGGTCGAAGAGAAGGTCGCCGTGGCGCCGCTGCCGCTGATGGTGCCCGCAACTGCCGCGTAGCTGTAAGTCAGCGGACGGTTCTGCGGGCTCACGCCAACTGCGGTTACCGTGCTCGTCTCACCAGGCTTGAGGGTGGTTGGGCTGGCAGAACAACTGATCGTCGGCGGCTCAAACTGCTTCACGGTAAAGGTGGCAGTGGCTTCAGCAGACTGGCCGGGCTTCAGGCCTTCCTTGCCTTTTTTGCCTTCCTTCACATCCGCTTTCACCGTGTAAGTGCCCGGCGCCAGCGATGCGGTAGCTACTGTGGCCGTGGCGCCGTTGCCTGTTACATCGGTTCCAGACCAGCTATAAATCACATTCGTTTTCTTGTTGGGGTCCACCGACCCGGCGGTAGCGGTCGCTGTGACCGTATCACCGGGGAATACGGCGGGGGGCGTGGCATTGGCAGACAGCGTAATCGGCGGAGCCTGCTTGCACCCCATGGGTACCAGGACCAAACACGCCGAAGCCAGAACCAAACTAACAGATTTCAATTTTTGCGGGTGCATGTGATTCTCCTCCACATTAAGGTTGAAAGCATTGATGAAGTGGTTTGCTTATGCGCGCCAATTCCGGTCTACAACATAACTCAGCATCCCTAGACACAACTAAATGGCTGATTTCAATACGAAGCAATAATACCACAGCAGTCCCCCGACGCCGCTCTAATCAAGTGTGTGACTCCGTATGGGCGAATTCGTCAACAGCTCAGGCAAAAAAGGCAGATTTCAGGGGGCAAAAATCACGAGAAAAGAGCGCAAAAGAGAAGAGGCTGACCACCGCGCTGGTCAACCTCAAATCTCCCTGCCTATTCTCAATTTGGCCCGAATTCGGCCCCCTGTGCTGCATCTAGGAAAGCCAGATCCCGAGTTTAGCCGCCTGAAGTGTTTTCCAAGCCTATTCCGCGGGCGACTGTGCTGGTTTCTGGGGCGCTGGCACAACAGGCTTCTTGTGTGCCCTGGCGGCTGGCGGCTTGCCTGTCTGCGCCTTCACCTTGGCCTCATCAACGAGCGTGGTGCCTTTCACATCAGCCGTGAAGCTTGCTCCGGAGGGAACCAGGTAATCTTCAGCCGTCTTGCGATTCGCCGCGCTGGTCATAACACTGATACGCGCCGCGTCAATGCCCTTGTCTGTCACCAGGTACTGTTTGACGTTGACTGCGCGTTCGGCTGCGGTATCCTCGGCTTTTATGTGCTTGTTCCGCTGCGCAACCTCTTGCTGCCGCGCGCTATTGGTCTTCTCTGTCGCGTCCGAATTGCCCACCACTACAAACTTGGCTTCCGGCTGCTTTTCCAGGGCGAGCGCTATCTCGTCCAGACAAGCCTTAGCTTCGTTATTCACGCGCGACGGGCGTTTCTTGTCGTTGGCAAAGCTGATGGAGCACAATGCCTGGCTGTGCTGAATCGGCGGAACATACGGGGGCAGGACGGTCACACTGGTACTCGTCGTTGCCATTTGGCCCGTGTCGTCCGTCGCGATGCAGGGAATCACCACGACGCCGGTCGGCGCTCCTGTTGAATTGAAAACCACCGTCGTCCCGCTGCCCGTAATGGAACCGCGGCTGGCCGAGTAGCTGTAAGTCAATGGACGGTTCTGCGGGCTCACGCCAGCCGCGGTAATAGTGCTGGTCGCGCCCGGCTCGACAGTGCCGGGACTGGCCACACATCTGATGGTCGGCGGCTCAAACCGCTTGATTTTAAAACTTGCCGTGCACGCGGCATGCTGGGGCGGAATCACGCTCAGGCAATCCCGCGTCGGCTTGCCCTCCGCCACCTTGGCAGTCACCGTATAAACGCCGGGCCCCAGAGAACCTGTGTTCACCGTGGCCGTCTCTCCGTTGCCCCTCACGCCTGCTCCCGACCAGGTGTAAATTGCGCTTTGCCGGGGGCTGAGATTGCTTACCGTCGCAGTAATTGTCACTGGCTCGCCGGGAAAAACCGCGCTCGGCGTTCCCAGGCACGCCAGGCCCAGCGACGGACGATTCGCGTCGTCGGTACCGGTGTGGAACACTGCGCCGGCGCTCAGACGAAAAGCGTTGATATTGCCAATGCCGCCTGACATCCAGGTGCCCCAATTTTCGTAGATGCGCTGATAATCCGCCTGAATAAAGCGAATCGCCATATGATGCTTGAACAGCGACGTTTCGCAATCTACGCCGCCGCCGATGGTTCCCACCGGGCCCCAGTTGTCATCCTGGTAGTGTGGACCGTCCGCTATCTCGCCGCCCGCCAGTGCATGAATGAATGGCGTGCTGCTTGAGTTTTTAAAGCGATAGATCACGCCGCTCGATCCACCGCTGAATGAGTTCCTCGGCACATATTGGCCGGGATACGGATAGTCGTTTTGCAAATGAATATCGCCGACAAGTTCCAGCCCCCAGTGCCTGCTGTAGTAGCGCGCGACACTGCCAATTACCTGGCCGTTCACGGGAACATCGCTGAACGGCAAAGTCAACGTGGGGTTGAGGCGAGTATTTACCGTTGCATACGGCCTGAGGTAGCTGTAGCCCGCAAAGAAGTCCCATCGGGCCGCGATATTGACCTTCGAAACTAACGTGGTGGCAGGAACAACTTGGGCGCTCAGGACACATGGAATTGACGCCATGCAAAAAAGGATAAAAAGCCGGCAAACATATTTCGCAACGTGCGCGAACATGCAGTTTCCTCCGCAAAAAATCTGACCGACAACACTTTTACAAGGCTGCTTGCGAGCACGACGAACAGCTCAACACCGGCAAGACTCTTCACGTGGAAGATTATTCAGACAGTTTTCGCAGAATAATTTCTTCGCAGAATAATCAGACACCCTTGCAATACAACTAAACCTATCATCCTGACAAGCATTTACGGCAATAGATTCTCTTTGAATGGCTTCCGCAGTTACCCCTCTGAACGCCTACGGGTAACCATAAAATTACTATGGTAATCCGCTTCTGAGCCCGTGCTCTCTCGATTTATCCCAGGTTCAGAGTCTTCATCAAACTGCGCGGTTCACGCTGAATTTTCTCTTGTAGAAGCGTAAGCGCGTAAATCAGCTGCTCTGGCCGTGGCGGGCAACCCGGAACGTACACATCCACGGGAACCACCTGGTTGACTCCCTGCACCACCGCATAATTATTGAATACCCCGCCGGAGGTGGCGCAAGCGCCCATCGAAATTACCCACTTCGGCTCCGGCATCTGGTCATACAGCCGGCGCAACACCGGGGCCATTTTCTGCGATACCCGTCCGGCCACTACCATCAGGTCCGACTGGCGAGGGGACGGCCGAAAGACCTCGGCGCCCAATCGCGCAATGTCGTAGCGGGCCGCACCCGTTGACATCATCTCGATGGCGCAGCAGGCAAGGCCAAAGGTCATGGGCCAAATCGAGTTCTTGCGGACCCAGTTCACCGCATAATCCAGCGAGGTCAGCAGAACGCCTTCCGGCTCTTCATAGCCATAGTTCGCCTCCCGCACCTTGATGCGGTTTGTCGCGCTGCTGTCCAGCGCCCCGAATAAATAACGATCCCGCTCTGCAGTGGCCGCCATAGGTCTAATATACCTCCAAATTCATGTATACGGGTTCGCTGCGGCTGCCTTTGCCTTCCTCATTCAGCGTGCTCTCTTCGGCTATTTTCCGGTTCCGTGCCATATCTTCATGGATTCCTTATTCGCAGCACTCTACCATCGTTCTTGAGATTCGCCCAAAAGTTGAGCCAATTTCTGCATCCTGCGGGCTGACTTGTGCCATATTTGACTGTTATTCTGCGAGAGCCCTGTTCCGGCAGCCGACTGGAACCACCCAAAACTCACGCTACCGGCGAAACTTTATCCACTTTACGCGGAAGGCCGTCACAATTCCGGCCCACGCAAGGCCTTTGCCCACCGCATATATCATGGGAGTGAAATCCGAATGTACCGTCGATTCAAGCTGCTATTGCTCGCCGCCGTCATCGCAATCCCCGCATTTGCCTTAGCTCAGTCCGCTCCCGCAGCTCCACTCGCTACTCAAGCCCAAATCGCAGCGCTCCAGCAGGCCGTAACCGATGCAAAATCGGCGGGCGACAACGCCTGGATGTTGACCTCGGCCGCCTTGGTTTTGTTGATGACCGGACCCGGCCTCGCTCTCTTCTATGGCGGCCTGGTACGCAAAAAGAACATCCTCGCCACCATGATGCAGAGCTTTGCCATGATGTGCCTGGTCACCGTGATCTGGGCCGTCGTGGGCTATTCGCTGGCCTTCGGCCACGGAACGGCCTTCATCGGCGGCTTCGAGCACATCTTCCTCCGCGGCGTCACGCTCACTCCCAACACCAACTACGCCGCCACCGTTCCCGAACAAACCTTCATGGTCTACCAGTTGATGTTCGCCATCATCACCCCGGCGCTCATCACCGGCGCATTTGCCGAACGCATGAAGTTCAGCGCCATGGCGCTCTTTCTCTCGCTCTGGTCGCTGATTGTTTACTGCCCCATGGCCCACATGGTCTGGGGCGTAGGCGGGCTGCTGAATTCCACCACCGGCCGCATCCCTTCGCTCGATTTCGCCGGAGGCACCGTGGTTCACATCACCAGCGGCGTCTCGGCTCTGGTCTGCTGTATCTATTTAGGCAAGCGCGCCGGCTTTCCCTATACCAAAATGCAGCCCCACTCCATGGTGCTCAGCTTCATCGGCGCATGCCTCTTGTGGGTAGGCTGGTTCGGCTTCAACGCGGGCAGCGCGCTGGCAGCCAGCTCTCTGGCCACAAGCGCCTTCATCAACACCCATTTTGCCGCCGCCGCCGCCGCCATCGGCTGGTCCATCGCCGAATGGATTCACAGTGGCAAGCCCACTGCGCTCGGCGCCATCTCCGGCGCGGTTGCGGGATTGGTCGCGATCACCCCCGCCTCCGGCTTTGTGCAGCCCTTCGCGGCGCTGCTCATCGGGCTCCTCGCCGGCGTTTTCTGCTTCTTTATGGTCTTCATCGTGAAGAGCTTCTTCGGTTACGACGACTCGCTTGACGCCTTTGGCGTGCACGGAGCCGGCGGGACGATTGGAGCGTTGCTCACCGGACTCTTCGCCACCCGCGCCATCAACGCCGCCTTCGGCAAAAATGCCGCCGGCATGCCTGTCGCTACCGGCGCGCTGGATGGACACTGGGGCCAGGTACTCAACCAGGCTGCTGGCGTTGGCCTTGCCTGGGGCATCTCGATTGTGGGCACGCTGGTATTGCTGTTCGTCGTCGATAAGCTCATAGGGCTGCGTGTTTCGCGCGAGCATGAAGCCGAGGGCCTCGACATCACACAGCACGGCGAGGAAGGCTACGACTTCAATTCGTAATGAGTGCCAGGGCACGGCTTTCAGCTTGTCCTGAGCAAAGTCGAGGGATTCGATTGTTGCATTTTCAAGCTGCTCCGGCCTGATGGATTCGGGGCGGACCAACACAAATCTGGCGGGCAGCACACAAAAAGCCGTCCCGCCTGTTACGCTGTCAAACGAGGCATCTGAGTATGTTCAAAATAGAAGCGGTTCTCCAGCCTTCAAAACTGGATGCGGTAAAGGATGCGCTGCTCGAGGCAGGCATCGAAGCCATGACGATTCTGGAAGCTCGCGGTCACGGCCGGCAGAAGGGTCACACCGAGTTTTATCGCGGCCGTGAGTACACCGTTGACCTTCTCCCCAAGATCAAAATCGAGCTGGTGGTCTCCGACGTCCTGAAGGACAAGGCTGTCGATGCCATCCTCGGAGCCGCGCGCACCGGCCGCATCGGTGACGGCAAAATCTTCATTAGCCACATGGACGAAGCCATCCGCATCCGCAACGACGAACGCGGCGAAACCGCGCTCTAATCCCATTCCAAATCTCCGGGTGCCCCACCCTCGCCGCGCTTTTGTTTTTGCGGCTAGGGTGGGATATCGCTGTCTATAGCTTTTTACGGCCTTCGCTGCGTGCTCCATCACCCTGGCCATGCGTTTGGGTGACCCGCTTCACCCGCAAATTATTCAGCGCATAGTCGATATACCGCGGCTCGAAGTGTGGCGCCTGGCCCATAAACTTGCACGTGGCCATTACCTGGTCAACGATGAACCGCGGCTGATAAGCAGCCAGTTCAAGCCCATACTGATCCTGGAGCTTATGCGTGATGGCGTCGGTTACTTCATCGAACGGCGGCAATCCATGTCTTAGGCACTCCGACTCGAAGATGCGTTTGTAGAGGTCGATCGTGGGCGCGCCAACCTCTATCTTGTAGGGAAGGCGGCGCAGAAACGCCGGGTCCATAAGGCTCTCCGGCTCAAGATTGGTGGAGAAGATCACCAGTCCCTCGAAAGGGATACTCACGCTCTTGCCGGTATGCAGCTTCAAATAGTCCACATGGTTCTCAAGCGGCACAATCCAGCGGTTCAGCAGGCTGGTTGGACTCACTAACTGGCGGCCGAAGTCGTCGATGACGAAACACCCCCCCAGCGCCTTCACGTGCAACGGCGCCTCGTAGAAGTGGCCTGTGGCGTCATATCTCAGGTCCAGCATCTCCAGCGTCAGCTCTCCACCTGTGGTCACAAAAGGCCGCCGGCACGGAACCCAGCGCAAATCATATTCCTCGGCCCGGACAAACGACTGATGGCCGTCGTCGTCCACTTCAGAGGGACTCACCGCGTGATGAATGCTCGGGTCGTAGAAGCGGAGAATCTCGCCTTCGATCGAGATCGCATAGGGCACGTAAATCACATCGCGAAAAACGCCGGCCAGCGAATGTGCAAACGAAGTCTTGCCATTACCGGGAGGTCCGTAAAGAAGCATCGCCCTGCCCGAGTTCAACGCCGGCCCGCTTTGTTCCACAATGCTGTCGTCAAAGATAAATTCGCCCAGCGAGCTGCGGATTCGATCGAACGTCACCAGCTCGTTGGTCAGCTTTTGCAAGTTCACCTGGTAGGTGAAGTCCTCCAGCGTCACGGGAGCAGGTCCGACATAATGCAGCCGCTCCAGCGCATCGATGGTCCATCGCTTGCCTTCGTCCGTAAGCGTATAACTCATCTCGATCGGGTTGCTGGAGGAGCGCATCCCAAGGGCACGCAGCAGTTGCCGTTCCACGGCCATGTGAACCAGATCCGCCACAATATGGTAAGGCAGCTTGATGGCCTCGACGTACTGGCGGCAATCCTCCAGGTGGCCCGCGTGGATCAGCTTCATCAACAGGCCCAGAAGTTCGGTCTCGTCGATTCCGGTGGCCTTCATCGTCGCCGGCTCAACAGGGATGCGCTTCAGAAAGTTCTCCAGCACCTCCTTGCTGATGGCTTCGATGGCCACCAGGTTGTCGCCTAAACGGCCGCCACTGACGGCCTGACGCTCCAGCGCCTTCACAACATCCGCGAGAGTGACCAGATTTGCCTGGATCAGCAGATCGCCTAACCGCATTCGCGTGCTGATAGTGTCCTCCTCGCGGCAGCCTTTCCGTGCCGCTTTCCGAGCCGCGACATAGCTTTTTCCCACCAGCCTTCATGAGCGCGGTGAAGCAAGCCAAGCCGCTTAAACGTAGTCTACCGAAAAACCAGGCCAGTCACCGCTTCTCCAGCGAACGCCTAGCGCCCCGTTCCCGATTCCGGCCAACTAGCCCGCCCTTAAATCAACCACAAATCTGAGGGTGCCCCATGTCCCTCGCATTTGGGGACATGGGAGACCATGAACCTCGACCGCGGGTACTCGATGTCCCGATCTTCGGATCTGGGAAAAATCGCTCGCTCTCCATGCCACTCTGTTAATCGCATCTCCCCCTACGGTGGTTTGCAGAAAATTACCCTCCGTCGGTCCACACTGGCAGATAGGAGTTCAGTGTGAGAAATCCGTCAGGAATGCCTCCGGTTCGATATGTAGGATATGTGACCGGTCCGTGCCCCCTGTAGCCCGACCCCTACCCCCTAGACCAAGGAGGGCAAATTTCCCTCAAAACCTTGCAGATTATTTCTAACCCATTTGAAATCAACGTCGCGCGAAGAGCCTTCGACCCAAAATCTACCGCATCGTGGGATTATGCCTCTGAAAATCGCCGGAAAAGCTCGTATTTCGCCCAAAAAACACCCCCGAAGCATCGCTCCGAGGCTTCTTCGCCAACTCGCCAACCTGCCAACAGAAAAGGCCCCAAACCGGGGCCTTTTCGCTAACTCGCTAACCCGCTGACTCGATGAGAAAAACCTACTTCCCAGCCAGAGCCACCTGCGCACGCGCAGCATTCATCCGCCGCACCAGCACCGGGACCCCAAACGCCAACCCGGCAACAATGGCCGTCGAAGCCAGATCGTTGCGGTAAAACGGCACACCCGCAGCGTAGCAGGCTGCCAGTCCGCCGAGCGTATGCGGATAAGGAAACGCCCAACTGCTCAACCAGGTCGCGTAGTTCGAGATCACAAAAAACGATGTCGGCCCCAGCAGCGCGCCCGCAACCACGCGCACAAAGGTCGTCTTCGCGCGCAACAGAATCAGTCCCAGCGCCATGGCCATCAGATACCACGCCCATGTGCCCACATAGCCCTGCCAGACAAAGTTGTAGTGGTAGCTGTATGTTGTGAGGAAGTAATCGGTCCCCATGAGCGCGGCCAGCGGAATCAGCATCTCCCGCCACGGCCGCCGCGCGCCAAAGTAAAGCAGCGCGCCGCCCACGGCTGTAAAGTTCATCCATCCCGGATGGGGCAGAAGACGGCTCAACACGGCAACCAGTAACAAAAGATAAGCGGGCATGAGCACCTCAGAATTCAGAATTCCGGCATCTTCCAAGGGGGAAAGAAGATTCTCCGGCAGCACTACTGGGTCCCCGGCGACAGGCTAAGTTGCTGGGGTGGCAACAACAGCACTCATCTCATTCTGCGGGTAGCGCGCCGCCCGGTCAACCCCGACACCTTGACGCGATGAACAAATTATTTCATTTGAGGCGATTGGCCTACTTTTGCTCCCGTCCGTCCATCGCCTCGCCTGCATTGCCATGCCCGTCCACGATATAGACCCAGCCGCTCAGAGGCGCCCGGTTTGGAGTTCTCTCTGCGCCCCGGCCAAGGAACGGATAGTCGAAGCGCAGATCGGTAAATTCCACCGTGGTCCAGGTCCGATTAGTTGGCAATTGCGGCGGAGCCATGCCGGGAGCAGGCACCGGACCTATGTCGCGCACCACCGCCCACGTGCCCCAATCAAGATAAACCTGCCCCAGCAGCGTGCGTTTGGCAGCCTCTGTGGCCGGAGTCGCGGGCGGCTTGTAAATCACGTCCGTCTGCGGGTCGCTCTCAATCTCCCCCGTGCGCGTGTTGATCTCGGCAGTCTGGTAATACGCATCGGTCTCCAGAATCGCGTGCCAGCGGAAGGGATTTATGGGATACGGCTCAAAAGCCATGCGCTTCACGGGAGCAGAAGCAATCTGCGTGTTCTCAGCCAGAGCCCGCGCCCGTCCATGTTCTGACCATCGCCAGCCCCACAGAAGCACAATCCCTGTGAGTGCGAAGATCGCCCAGCCACGCCCGCGAAAAGGACTCCGGCGCACGCCAATCTCCCCGCCAATCAGACCCAGCAGCGCCGGAATCACCAGCGCCGCCGCAAGCAGCGCCCAAATCACCGGCTCGGCGATAAAAACAATGTCCCCCGCATACCATCGCGGGTTGAAGGGAAAAAATGGCCGCAGGCCGTAGTTGTTCGTCCAGTCCAGCAGCAGATGGCTCAGCGCAGCAATCAGCGCCGTCAAATAAAGCCAGCCCCAGTGGATTTGCTGCTGAGCTTTCGGGTCTGGTGCGCCCGGAACAACCGGTACTGGGTGCCCCATCCATTCGCGCTCTTTGCGAATGGGTGGGAATCCACTGACCTTGACTGGCGCTCTTTCATTTGTGGCTGAGCCAGCAACAGATTTGCGCTTTCTCCGCGCCTGAACCCAGCGGTCAATCAGCCACACCAACCCCACCGCCGCAGCCGCCACCACCGGCACAGCGATAAAAGTATGCGTAATGCCACGATGGTGCTTCAACTCTTCAACCGGCCCGGCAAACCCCCAGAACACGTCAATGTCAGCGGCCTCGGCGGCCAGCACAGCGGCCAGCGTTGCATAGGCAGTCTTGCGGTTCAACCCCGCCCTGCCGATGCAGGCTCCGGTCAGAAAGTGAGTAATAGGCTCCATAGCGGTCTGCAAACCATACTACCCTGCGCTACCTTGCTCTCGGGCCACCTATAATTCTCCCCATGGGCGAACGAACCAACCCTGACTCTTCCGCATCCCCGCGCGCCGGCGAACTGCGCGCCGAACTGCGCCGCCACGAGCACTTGTATTACGTTCTCGACGCGCCGGAAATCACCGACGCCGCCTACGATGCGTTAATGAACGAGCTTAAACGCATCGAGGCGGCGCATCCCGAACTCGTCACCCCCGACTCGCCCACACAGCGCGTGGGCGGCAAGCCGGCCGAGGGATTTCGCAAGGTGGCGCACTCCCGCCCCATGCTTTCGCTGGACAACGCCTATTCGACCGAGGAGCTGGCCGCGTGGGAGGCTCGCTGCTGCGAACTGGCCGGCCCACTGCCGGTCGAGTATGTGGCCGAGCTCAAGATGGACGGCCTGAGCGTGGCCCTGCGCTACGAGCCAGCGGAAGGCGGCGGCGCGCGCTTCACCACCGGCATCACGCGCGGCGACGGCCAGACCGGCGAGGATGTCACCACGAATATCCGCACCATTCGCAGCGTGCCACTGACGATTCCGGCAGAAAAGCTGAGAGAACTCCACTTGCCGCCGGCCTTTGAAGTTCGCGGTGAGGCGGTGATGCCCGAGGCCGCTTTTCTGCGATTGAACGAGGAGCGCGAACAGCAGGGCCTGGCTCCGGCCGTCAATCCTCGCAACGCCGCCGCCGGAACCCTGCGTACGCTTGAGCCGTCCATCGTGGCCAATCGCCGCCTGGAAGTTTACGCTTACTTTCTACTCGTCGAGGGCGATTACTGGCCGCAGGGCCAGCGCGCCACTCTCGATGCGTTGACCGCTCTCGGCTTTCGCGTCAACTCTCAACGAAAGCTGGTCACCTCAGTCGAGCAAATGACCGCTTTTATCGACGCCGCCGAAGCCAGTCGCGCCACTTTGCCCTACGAAATTGACGGAGTAGTACTCAAAGTCGATTCTCATGCCACGCAGCTGCGCCTTGGCTCGACTGGCCGCGCCCCGCGCTGGGCAATCGCCTACAAATTCACAGCGCGCTCAGGCATTACGCAGGTCAACGCGATCACCGTGCAGGTCGGTCGCACGGGCAAACTGACCCCTGTGGCGGAGCTTGCTCCTGTGTTCATTGGCGGCACCACCGTCAGCCGCGCCACGCTGCACAATGCCGATTTCATCGAACGGTTGGGCCTGAGACTCGGCGACTGGGTGCGCGTCGAGCGCGGCGGCGACGTGATTCCCAAAGTCGTCGAAGTTCTTGAAGATGCCGACCACCGTCGCGGCGAAGTTGATTTTGTCTTTCCTTCTGTTTGCCCCGAGTGCAACAGCGCGGTCGTCCGGGCCGAAGGCGAAGTAGATTTTCGCTGCGTCAATGCCGATTGTCCCGCCAAGCTCCGCGAGAGCCTGCTCCACTTCGCATCGCGCGGAGTGATGAACGTCGAGGGTCTGGGCGAGGCTGTGGTGCAGCAGTTGCTGGATCGAAAACTAGTGAAGAGCGTGGCCGATCTCTACACACTGACCGAAGAGCAGTTGACCTCGCTCGACCGCTTTGCTGAAAAATCCGCGGGTGCGCTGCTGGCTGAGATTGAAAACTCGAAGCGCGCCGGATTGGCCCGTGTACTGATGGGCCTGGGCATTCGATTTGTCGGTGAGCGCACTGCGGAACTGCTGGCTGAGGAGTTCGGCTCCATCGAAGCGCTGGAGACGGCAACCGCCGAAGAACTGGAGCGAGCGGAAGAGGTCGGTCCGCGCATCTCGCAGGCCATTCTGGAATTTTTCGCACAGAAGGCGAACCTGGCCCTCATCGAGAG
>JBAPYY010000551.1:0-3316 GCA_049284975.1 Occallatibacter sp. | reverse complement strand
CACCAGGCCCATCCCGTCTCCACCCACCAGCGGAACCTGCCCATAAAGCAGAAAAAAGAGGGCAAAACCAAGAAAAACGGATGCCTCTCTGATCGTTCCCCAACGTGGCAGCCGCGGACGCCAGCCTTGGGGCGACTCCTGCGCAGATGGTTCCTGAATAATTTCCACGTCCAGATATTCTCCAGTGGGGCGTTCACACAATCAAGCATTTCGGGCGCCGGTCATGCATCTGGGGGATGTCGACCTGTCCGGGTAAGTGTCCGCGCTCCAGGGAAACGCGGAAATCGTTCTGCGCGTCAACAGGGACAAGGCTAACAGATTTGGGCGGATTCGCACCTAGACAATCAGCTCTCTTCTCCGCCGAGTGCCGCAACGCAAGCGCGCAATTCGGCCAGAATCTCCTCCAGCGCGCGGTCCAGCGGCCCCTCCAGCGTACAACCGGCGGCGCTTTCGTGCCCTCCGCCGCCCAGCCGCTCGGCAATCGCGGCCACATTCACCTGGCCTTTGCTGCGCAGGCCAATCCGGATACGCCGCTCCGGCAACTCGCGCAAAAACGCCGCAGCCTCCACTCCCGACACGCAAAGCGCAAAGTTCACAATGCCTTCGCAATCCTCGTCGTTGGCGCGGGAGTGCAACACGTCCTGGTCGGTCACCCACAGCCACGCCAGCCGTCCTTCGCGATTCAAATTGGTAAGCGCCGAGCCAAGCAGCAGCAGCTTCGAGGCCGGCGTTGAAAAATAGACATCCTGCGCAATCTGGACAGGGTCGGCCCCCGCCTGCACCAGTTCCTGCGCCAGTCCAAATGTCGCGGCCTGCATCGATCCGTAGCAGAAGCCCCCTGTGTCGGTCAGTAACGTTGTGTAAAGGCAATGGGCCATCTCAGGCGTGATCCTGGCCCCCGCTGCCTTCACCAGCCGATGCACCAGTTCGCCCACGCTGGTTGCGTCGCGGTCAATCCAATTGACGTTGGCGTACTCGTGGCCGCTGGCATGGTGATCGATATTGATTTTGAAAAGCCTCTCCAGGCCGCTCACGCCTGTGCGTGCCAGCCCGTCACACTCCAGCAGAATCACGGCGTCATAGGAACCATCAACGATCTGCTCAACGCGAATCTCTTCCGCCCCTGGTAGCCCACAATAGATGTCCGGAATCCGGTCCGCCATCACCATGTCGGCATGCTTGCCCATCTGCTCGATGAACATCCCCATGGCCAGCATGGAGCCCACGGCGTCGCCGTCCGGCCGCGCATGAGAGCAGACCATGAACCGCTCACCCCGTCGCAAAACCTCCAGAACCGCATCCATTCGGTCACTATGCGCCTCCGCTCGTGGGGGGCCGGGCACAGCTCTCTTAGGACGGAAAGCCTGACCTCGCCTGGAGTGATCCATTTGCGCCTAATTCACCTTTGGATTTTCGTCCGCCGCGGGCGTCAGCCCAGCAGCCGTCTCCGCTGTCGCTTTCTGTCGCTTGCGTTGCCTGCCCATCAGTTCGTCGATGCGCGCCTGGTAGCGTCCCGAGCGGTCGGCAAGAAAGCTCAACTCGGGCACGTGGCGCACGCCCATCCGTTCTTTCAATTCCACGCGAATGTAACCCTTGGCAGCTTCCAGGCCGGCCACTGTCTCTTCCTCGGCCTTCTCAATGTCCTTTACCGCGCTGTCCACAGCCACATAAACCCGCGCCGATTTGCCGCCGGGGTTCAGCGCTACCTCGGTCACGTAGCAGAGATTGATGCGCGGGTCCACCAGTTCGCCTTCAATAAGGACGCCGATCTCCTCGCGCAGCGTCTCCGCCACGCGGTCCTGATGGTGCTTTCGTCCCCTGTGCTCTGGCATGATGCCTCCTCGTCCGGGCAGACCATTCAGGATAGCAGAGGGACACCGGCAATGCGCGAAAACGCGGACAGAAGCGGCCTGGTCAGTAAATGCAATAAGACGAACCTGAAACGCTCGGAGAGCCCGACCCTCGCCAGCCCCTGAATAATTCCGTGAGTATTGCCGATATTCAGGCAGTTCTCTCGACCGATTCAGAGCGCAGCGCTAGACGCTCGCCCGCTGGATTGAGTCCATTGATCGCGAACCAACTTCAAGAGAGATGCTGCTCCGGCCCGCAGAATATAGAACGGCTCTGTCGAGGAATTGAGGCGTGAAATGAGTTTCTACAAGTATGGACTGGCAAGCCTTCTGTGTCTGGTTTTTACTTCATGTGCCGGAAGCTTTGCTCCCCCGTTTGGGCAGTTGATCGGCCAACCTACGGTGGTTGGAAAAATGACCGCTGCGCAACTCGATTCGATCACAGCACAGTACGACCTGGAGCCTTTGCCCGGCGCCGCCCAATGCGATGTTACCGTGGCGCAAATCAACTATCGAACTGCGGGCGTGCATTGGGGAGAGGTTACCAATGCCTCTGCCGCTGTGCTGATTCCCAGCGGAGCAAGTTGTCCAGGCCCGTTTCCGCTGATTGTTTTTGGCAGGGCGACAATCCTCGAAAAAGCGCAGACCAATGCGGATTTGACGAATCCCTCGACTCAACTCCTGATGACATTTTTTGCAGCCCAGGGCTACGCCGTAGTCGCTACGGACTACCTCGGCTACGCGCTATCCGAATATCCTTATCATCCGTACACGCACGCGGCGACCGAAGCATCCTGCATGATTGACTCGATCCGCGCGGCGCGAGAGGCATCTTCATCGCTGGGTTTGAAGCTCAATGGCAAGATAATGATCTCTGGCTATTCACAGGGCGGCCATGCTTCCATGGCGACTCAACGTGAGATAGAGCGGGCGAACACGGGCGAATTCAACCTCGTTGCAGTGGCTAGCCTCGCCGGGCCCTACAACATCTCTGGGACTCTCTCCTATGGCGCCACGCACCCAATCAATGGCGTTCAGTCCATTTGGCCGTTCCAGATTGTCTCCTATCAGAACATTTACGGAAATGTATACGCGCAGACCTCCGACGTATTCAACGCTCCCTATGACAGCTATATTGCAACATTTTTTCCCACACTGCTTCCGTCAGCCGTTGCGAACGCCATGCTGCCCACTGGCACGCCTGCGCAAGCTCAAGCTGCCATGTTCGAGCCTGCATATTTAGCGGATCTAGCCAACAATCCGAACAATACAACAATTGTCGATGGCAGGATTCAGGACCTTCTCGCGTGGAATCCCAAATCGCCAACGATATTGTGCGGCGGTTCCGGCGATCCAACCGTCAACTTCAACATCAACGCCCAAACGGCCTATAGCGGCTTCATAAGCCGAGGCGTAACCAGTGTTTCCCTGGTAGACGTCGATTCCGAAATTCAACAGACATATGG
>JBAPYY010000550.1:0-5549 GCA_049284975.1 Occallatibacter sp. | reverse complement strand
CCGCGGAACTCCGCTCCGAACTTGAAGGTATGGCGTGCGGTCACGTATGCCAGGTTTTCGCGCCCCTGAAAGAGATTCCCATAGGCCTGCATCACGGAGCCGCCGGCGGAGTTGAACGCTTCAAACAATCCATCGTTGAATTTGACGGCAGGGTCGGCGTAGTCGGTCGTTGGAAAACCCGGCGTTGAACGCGTGATGCTGATCGACGACTCAAATGTCAGCCGCGGCGTGGCCGTGCGCGTCCACGTGCCCACTACGTTGCGCTGACGATCGATGTATTCGACGCCGAACGAGGGATCGACGGCCGTCTGGTCAGGATTCGTCGTGGGGCCGGTCAGGTTGTCTAAGTTGAAGCGCGCAAAGAAGCGATCCTTCGCTGAAATCTTATGATCCAGCCGGACCTCGAACTGATCTGCATCTGTGGCCACCTTCGACGCAGTAGCATAAGTATTTGCGCCATACGGCCCGGTGATGTTGTTAGGAATTGGATAACGCGCCAGAATCGAAGCGATGCTTGGATCGACGGGCACGGCCAGCGTGTCGGGGATCGTTTTCGTGGGGTCGTTCGGATCCGGAAAGCTGACTGTGTCGCAGGCGTACGCCGCATTCGGGACTGGAATAAAGGCAATCCCGCAGGTGTTTCCGACTGTGCCCCGCTGTTCCACTGTGGGTACGGGCATGACCTGCGTGGTTCCCAGCACTTGCCGGAAGCCCTGGTACTCAAAGAAGTAGAAGGTCCCTTTGCGGCCATCAAATACGTGGGGCAGATAGACCGAGCCGCCGTTGGTGAAGCCAAACTCGTTGCGCCGGAAAGGCGGAATGCGGCCGGGATATGCCGGCGTGGGATGGTCAAAGTAATTGCGCGCATCGAAGGAGGAGTTGCGGACGAACTCGAAAACGGAACCATGGAAGCCGCTGGCGCCCGAGCGAGTACGAATGTTAGTGAAGCCAGCCGCGCCGCGACCGATCTCCGCGGGCATCCAGCCGGAACTGGAGTTTACGCCTTCCACCGCATCCACATTGAAGTTCGGGAAGGTGGAGCCGCCCATCTCTGGATCGCTGATGTCGGCGCCGTCCATCGCGAAGGTGGCTTCAACTCCGCGCTGGCCGTTGATGGCGAATTGTGCGGTAAAGTTCGTGGCGCCGTTGGCATCGGTCATGGTGCCAGCGGCCAGCAGCAGGAGAGTGCCGAAATCGCGGCCATTGAGCGGCAGTTCGCTGACCGCCTGGCTAGATAGTTCTTCACCTCCGGTTGCGACCTGGCTCTTGAGAGCGGCCACGGTCAGTTCGCCGCGATTGGAGAGCGTGACCACAACCGCAGGAGCAGCCGCAATCAGGTCAATCGGCTGGGCATAGTCGAACTTGTGGTCGTTTGATTCAACCACCAGCCGGTATTGTCCCGCGGGGAGAGCGGGTAACCGAAACTGGCCATCGGCTTTGGTGGTCGCTTCGCCTTGGGCGGCGGCAGAAACAAGCCGGATCTTGGCGGCGGAGATGGGCGCGCCAGCAGGGTTGCGCAGAACTCCTTGCCAGACGGGCTGAACTGCCGTCTGCGCCCATGCTCCTACCGTTGAGAAAAACAGTACAGAAAGCAACAGACCCCAGAAACTTCTTACATTAAATTTCGCCATTGAACCGTTCTTCCAGGGTCAGTTGCCCAGGATGACTTTCACGTGCCTTTTTCAATTATGAGACCTGAGATTCCAGTTAGCCACTCCCACCAGCCGGACCGGGGATGTCGGCGATTCATACTTTGCTCATCCAAGAGCAATCCGGGCACCGTTCAGGCCGAATACAGCCGCTACTAACCACTATGGCCCTCAACCCAGAACTGCATATCCGGAATCACAAATGTGAAAACAGATTTGTTGCAATTCTACTCTAAGGGGATCGCAAAGCCCGGCCGGACAGTGCACTTGGCAATTTGCCTGAGACTGACCGGATCGCTCTGATGCTATACAGTTGCGAGGTTTTCCGAGAGATATTCTAAGACTCTGTTACCTGCTCATTGAATCTGTAACCGACATAAGCATCCGTAAGTAAATACCGTAGTGTTCGCAGATCGTCTTCGATTTTCCTGAGCCACTGGCATCAGCTCCGGTTTCGAGCGGGGGTGGCATGCAGAAACATTACTGTGGAGTCCATAGAGAGCCCGTATGTGTTTTCAAGAAAGTTATAAGAAGGCCGTGATACTTACATTGAGAAGTTATAAAGAGATACTCTTGCAGCTAACTTGTTACTGGAAAGTATCGAATTATTCCCGATCAATAACTAAAGAAACTATAACCTTGCGCGCGGATCTGGTTCTTAGTTGTCAAACGCAAACATCATCGATAAGCATAGGCAGGCCTATCATGAGGAGGCTCGCGAGATTCTTGTCGAGTTGAAATCGTCGCTGCTTGAGCTAAACGAAAGCCCCGACGACGGCGAATTTGTCGGACGGGTCTTCCGATCGATCCACACTATCAAGGGCTCTGGGGCCATGTTCGGCTTTGATGAACTGGCCGCATTCTCGTTTTCGTCACAGGATTCACCGGGGGCCTTGACAGTCGTCGCAAGTTAAATATTCAAATCGAGCCGTCTACCGCAAACTATTGGCCGCAATCTCATGGGTGGCTGAATTCGCGTCTTCGTTGACTGCTTCAAGCGCACGCTCACGGAATGCAGGAAACTGTTGCAATGCCCCCAGCGTCTCAAGGCAGGCCCGGTCAGACTCGCTGAGTTCCTTTCCTTGCAGATCGTTCGGGTGAGCATCGAGTTCGTGCGCCAACAGGTTCGCAATATATAAAGCTGCGGAGATATCTATGCCGGAGTGGGGAATGCGAGTGGGGCGATGATGGTGGGCAATCGCCTCAACCGCCAGACTGTTTATGCCCCACAATCCTAATAGATATGCCCCGATCTCGGCGTGCGAGACCCCAAGCAGTTGCTCTTCGGCTTCAACTTGCCCGCAACCGCGCTCCTCCATAAGTGACAGTACCGCACAGAACTCATCAGGCATTTTGCTTGCCAGTACCAGCTTTCCTAAATCGTGGAGCAGTGCGGCCATGACGGTGACGTCGCGAACTGTTTTGTCCAGCGGGAGCGTGCGAGCGATCAGGGCGACCCGCCGACTGCTCTGCTGCATGGTCTCGCAAAAGTTCTTTGGAACGCGAGGGTCCGGTACGAAAACCCTGAACGTATCGGAAGTCAGAGCTAGATTTTGTATCGTATTCATCCCCAAAAAGGAGACCGCACTCTGAAGACTAGTGACTCTCTGTGCCAACCCAAAGAAGCCACTGTTGACGATCTGCAAGACTTTCGCTGACATCGCGACGTCTTGTTCAATGATGCCGGCCACTTGCTCCATGGAGGCAGCCGGGTTCTGCAGCGTTCGAGTCAAGGTCGCATATGTCTTTGAAAGCGAAGGCAACTCACCGATCGTGCCAATGATACGCCGGATCTCCGGTGTACAAAATATATCTTGAAGTGTGCAGACACGCTCAATCGTCGCTTGTAGTTCGGGTCCACTGCATGGTTTGCTGAGAACGCAATAGGCCACGGCGACGGCCCGAGTGGCGAGTTTCGCCTCGGCATATCCGGAGAGGATAAGGCGCGCCGTGGACGGGTACCGGTCCCGAATGAGACCCAGCAGTGTAGCTCCATCCATGCCCGGCATTCGCATGTCGGAGATGACAACGTCAAACCCGCCTGCCTCACATGCTCGCAAAGCTGCTTCGCCGCCGACTGCAAATTGCATGTCCCAACGATTTCGATCGGCGTGGAGCAGACGCCGAATGCCGTCGAGAATATTGCTTTCATCATCCACAAACAGAATACGTTTCACGCAGCGACCGCCTTGGTGGCAAGGGACTGACCATCGTGAGGAAGACGAATCACGAAGGTTGTGCCTTTACCCATCTCGGTTTCAAAGTGAATGGTTCCATTGTGTTTATCGACGACCACGGAGCGTGCAATTGCCAACCCCTGCCCGGTTCCCTTGCCGATTTCCTTGGTAGTGAAGAAGGGATCGAAGATCCGGGTTCGTACTCCTTCCGGGATGCCCGAGCCAGTATCCTGGACTCTAATTTCGGCCCATTCCAGGCAGTTCCTAGTTTGTACCTTAATCATTCCCTTTTCCGTGCCCCCCTCTCGGGCAACATCAGCAATCGCATGCGCCGCATTAACGATCAGATTCAGAATCACCTGGTTAAATTCTCCCGCCAGACACGGAATCGGAGGCAGCAACTGGTCAAAGTCGGTCTCCAGGTCAGCCACGTATTTCCATTCGTTCCGCGCCACCGTAATCGTACTTTCAATGGCATGGTTCAAATCCAACATGACCTTTTCTTTTGTGCCCGGATGCGAGAACTCTTTCATCGCACTCACAAGCGCAGACACACGTGTTACGCCTTCCAGCGTCTGATCGATGGCTTTGGGAATCTCTTCAATCAGGTAGCCTACGTCGGCGCGTTCGAACGCAGTAGCCACTTCCTGAATCAATTCTGAGGAGCCCGCGTTGTCTTTGACCGACACAAGAAGCCGCTCATAGTTCGTCAGGAGACTCTTCAGGTCCGAAAATGAATCCTTCAAGAACCGTACGTTGTCTCCGATGTACTGAGTCGGCGTATTGATTTCATGGGCTATTCCGGCAGCAAGTTGCCCTACGGATTCCAGCTTTTGGGCCTGAAGAAGCTGTTCTCGCATTTGGCGCCGCTCCGTGATGTCTTCGCACATTCCTTCAAAGCTGACTGCAATGCCGTTTTGAAAGATGGTGCGGACGGTCAGCGAAACCCAGATCTTTCTGCCATCTTTGCGAAGGATTTCTGCGTCAAAGTTATGTACACTTCCAAGTGTGCGCACCAGGGACAGGAACTCCTCACGGCGTTTTGGATCAACGTAGAACTGTCGAGAGATGTCGGTAATGCTAGCGACCATCTCTTCGGGGGAGTCATAACCGCAAGTCGAGGCCATAGAGGAGTTCACGTTCAGGAAGCGGCCCTCCGGCGTGCTTTGAAAAATACCGAAAACGGCATTGTCAAATATTCCGTGATACTTCAGCTCGGCCTCTCGAAGCGCGCCCTCTGCTCTTTTGCGCGCGCTTATGTCCCGGCCCACGCCTGCCATGCCGGTCACCTTGCCATTGCCATCGCGCAGCGGCACTTTTGTTGTAAGGACGTAGCTCTCGTTTCCGGCGCTGTCGAATCCCTTTTCCTCGCGATCATATAGAGGTTGCCCTGAGCGCATCACCTCTTGATCGTCTTGATAGAAGCCCTCTGCCATCTCCCGCGGGTACAAATCGAAGTCGGTGTACCCCATCAACTGTTCCGGCGTCTCCACTGCGACCACGCGCGCCAAATGAGAATTGGCCACCACGAACCTGCTCTCGGTGTCTTTCACATACATGAAGTCGGGAATGTTGTCGATTAGGGCGCGCAACATTTTGCGCTCGTTCTCGATGATAGATTGTTCGAGCAGCAGGCGACGATTGGCTTCATCCGCAGAATCCTTTGCATTCTGTAAGCTGGCCTCTGCCTTCCTGTGAGCGGTAATGTCTCGGAAGAACCATA
>JBAPYY010000549.1:0-4361 GCA_049284975.1 Occallatibacter sp. | reverse complement strand
GCGATGTACTCGTCGATCTCGGTGGGGATAAGCTGCTTCATGCTGAGCTTGATCTGGCGCTTTGCGGGGTCGATGGCGAGGACTTGCGCCTTGACGATTTGACCGGCGCGGAGCACATCCGAGGGGTGGTTGAGGCGGCGCTCGGCGGTGATTTCGCTGATGTGGACGAGGCCTTCGACGCCATCGACGAGTTGTACGAATGCGCCAAAATTCATGAGCTTGGTGATGGGGCCCTGAATCTCGGAGCCGACGGGGAAGTTGCGCTCGACTTCGGTCCATGGGTCGGCGAGAGTTTGCTTGAGACCGAGGGAGATGCGGCGCTCCTCCGGCTTGATGGCGAGGATGACGGCATCAACGCGCTCGCCCTGCTTGAGGATGTCGCTGGGATGGCGAAGCTTTTTGCCGTAAGACATCTCCGAGATGTGGATGAGGCCTTCGACGCCGGGCTCGATTTCGACAAATGCGCCGAAGTCGGCGAGACGCGTGATGGTGCCAGTGATGCGCTGACCGACAGCGAGCGAAACGGTGTGCCAGGGTTCGGGCTGAAGCTGCTTGAGACCGAGAGAGATTTTCTTGGTTTCAGGATCGATCTTGAGGATTTTGAGCTGAAGTTCCTGGCCGACGGTGAGCACGTCTTCGGGTTTGGTGACGCGAGCGTGGGCAATATCGGAGACGTGGAGCAGGCCGTCGATGCCTCCGAGGTCAACGAATGCGCCATAAGGCATGAGAGTGCGAACAGTGCCGGAGACTGTGTCTCCTTCTTTAAGGGCGGCGTGGCGAGCTGCGGTGAGGCCGCGCGCTTGCTCTTCAAGAACGATGCGGCGATCAACGACTACATCTTCATCGGTGACGTCGAGCTTGGTGATGCGGCAGGTAATCTCGGTGCCGACCAGCTTTTCCAACTCGGCTGCGTCTTTGGTTCCGCTGCGGCTGGCGGGCATGAAGGCGCGGACGCCGACATCGACTGTCACGCCGCCTTTGCGGACTTCAGTGACGGTGCCGACGATGGCGATTTTCTCAGCGAATGCGGCCTCTAGGGCCGACCAATCGCGGGGCTGGGCGACTTTAAAACGCGAAAGCTCGTAATAGTGCTCGGTGTTTCGGCCGGTGACGGATACAGGAAAAGTGTCGCCGGGCTTGACGGCTTCGGCGTTGTTGTCAAAGGCTGAGCGGGGCAAGACGCCTTCGGTCTTGTAGCCGATGTCGAGAAAGACCTGGTCGGCGGAGAGCGAAATGACGACGCCTTGGAGTTGGCGCTGGCCGGGCTCGGATTTGTGCGAATGGCTGCGCTCGAAGGCCGAGAGCATGTCGGCAAAAGATTCGGTTGGCTCATCGGAGGGTTCGACAGGTGGCTCGGCGGCAGGCGGAATTTCCGAGGTCCGAGAATCAGGACCCTTCGGCAAGCTCAGGGCAGGCGCTGGGGCACCCGTGGTTGTTTCAGGTGTGCCTTCGGGGGAGGGCTGGGATTCTTCGATGTTGTCGTTTGTCATGACGGTATACATCCCTATTCTCCCATGAGTGAGCCGGGAGCGTACGGGGATTGGCTTGGCGTCGAGTTTCCCGGCTTATGGTTCGAGCCGCAACGGCACGAGTTGCCGCGTAAATCAAAGCGGAGGGCGGCGTTTATGGAAACTCAGTAACCTTTGCGGTGAGGTGTGCTTTGGCTATAGCTGCGTCTCCCACATCGTCGATGACGTGGTTGATTGCGCCAAGATTTCCCAAGGCCACTGTGATCATGTGGTGGAAGCGGATGCCGGGAGCGCGAGGCGTTTCGATGGCGTGGCCAAGCACAACATTCGGCTGGCGAAAGACCGAGTAGATACCCAGTCCCCAGGCCTCGTGGCTAGTTACGTTGGCAGCTACCGAATAGGATGCCCAGCCGTTCGCCCCTGGAGCGCTCAAATAGCTGGCCTGATCCGGCGGATCGTAGGGGATCTCGGATTGATAGAAGTAGGTTCGGCCGCCATTGCCGTTCCATAGCACCTGAAATTGTTGCTGATGCTCGACGAAGAGGCCGTAAGCAGTGACGTAATTGCCGTTCACCACTAGGCCATTCTCGTTGGTGTTCAGGGTCCAGCCCACGCCGGAGCCGTGATCGGCGCGCCAGATCCAGGTGTGATCGATGATGACGTTGTTGCTGTTGATCTCGAGGTCGACTCCGGCGTGTCCGAGACTGGCCCCGCCCACGCGGAAGAAGAGATCGTGGAGCGAAACCGGATTTTTGGCGTGACCCACGTGGTTGGCCTGGGAACCGATTTGAATTAGCACGGGCGAACGCACGGCTCCGGCATCGATGAGAAGGCCGGCGATAATGATGCCGTCTGCATCGCTAGTGACCAGGGCAGCGTTACCGTTGACAGGGCGCAGCGTGGCGAAGCCAAGGCCCATGATGACCGTACCGGGACGTGTGACGCGGATGGCCTCGGCAAGTGAGTAAATGCCGGGGGTGAAGAGAAGATTTTTGCCGGCCGCCAGTTGCGCGTTGATGGCAGCCGCGGTGTCACCGGGGTGGGCGATGTAGAAGCGATCGAGGGGGATTGATTCGCCTGGCGTGGAGCCCGCGCGCCACGTGACGCCGACGCTGTCGCGGCGCAACCGGGGCACGCGGACAAAATAGTTGCCTTGAGCATCGATGGCGAGAAACGGCTTTTCGCGCACAATGGGAGTCCTGGCGACTTTGGTGTAAGGCGGAACGGGCCACTCGCCGGATGGAGGCGAGGGAACGCCGACAAAGACCATATTCCAGTTGGAGCCGGTCCAACTGCCCCACTCGCTGTTGCGCGAGATCCACTGCTGCTGGGTACCGGAGTCGACATTGCCGTCCACTACGGTATCGGACATCCAGCCGCCGCTTGCCCAGCCGTGTTGCTGGTGGAGCACCAAATTGCCCAGAATGTGCATGCGGCGAAGGGGCGCGGCCTGCGAGACGGCCCATTGCATGATGCCGCCGGTGGGCGTAACCGAGAACCCCTCGGCGGCGCGCCAGAAAGTGCAAGTGGCGTTATTGTGGGGCCGGCTGGCGTCAGCGTGGACATTGCCTGTGATGTGGACGCTGTCGGGTGATGCGCCGAGGCCGAGCACCTGAGTGTAGAAGCCTACGGGAATGTCCACGTGGTAGTCGCCGGGCAAAAAGAGCAAGGCGTAGCGATCCGGGCCAAACTCGCTGTCACGCTGAATGGCGTAAACCTGGTCAATCTGGCGCTGAATGTCTGCTGCCGGCATGGACGGATTGAACACCAGCACATTGGGGCCGAAATCGGGTGTAGGCTGGGCTGCCGCAAACATGGGAGCCGCACAGGAAGCGAAGAGCGCAAGCATCAGGGCATAACAAAGCGGGGACGCGTTGGCTTGGCGGCAATGCAGGCGTGAACAAATCGATTGTCTCAGCATCTATCTCCTTGGCGAATCTTTCCTGTGCGGCGATTCCAGAGTACCAACCTGGAGCGGCATGTGGTGAAGACTTTCGCCGTCAATGACTGGATTCGTGTCTTCGCGGTGCGTCCGCGTAGACGGTAAGTTCGGATAGCCCTTCCCTCAGGGACTAAAGCCCGCCGTTTTTCTTGCCCTTGCGGCACGACTAAGGTCGTGCCCTGACACAACGCGGCTCCTTGAAACACGTTCTGCGAGTTTCTCCGCAACCCTGAAGTCGTGCCCTTTCAAAACAGTGGGCCTTACCGGAGCGTCTGATGCTGACAACCTTCAAACTGATCCACTAGGTGCGCCACCATTCCGCAGCCAGTTACACTGAATAGGCTATGGAAATTCGCACAAAGAACGTAATGAACGAAATGACTGGAAACGAGATTCGCGAAACATTTTTGCGTTTTTTTGAGTCGAAGGGGCACCGCAGGGTGCATTCTTCCTCGCTGGTGCCAGCCAACGACCCGACGCTGCTGTTTACCAACGCGGGGATGAATCAGTTCAAGGATTTGTTTCTGGGGGCCGAACGGCGGGATTACGCGCGGGCGACGACGTCGCAAAAGTGCGTGAGGGCCGGCGGCAAACACAACGATTTGGAGAACGTGGGCTTTACGCGGCGGCATCATACATTTTTTGAGATGCTGGGGAATTTCAGCTTTGGAGACTATTTCAAGCGCGAGGCGATTGCTTTTGCCTGGGAGCTGATTACGGGCAAGCGCGAGGACGGCTGCTTTGAGATTCCGGTGGACCGGCTGTATGTGACGATTTTCGAGGGCGCGGATGGAGTGCCGCGCGACGACGAGGCCGAGGGTTACTGGATTGAAGCCGGCGTGAAGAAGGAGCGCATTCACGAATACGGGCTCAAGGATAATTTTTGGCAGATGGGCGAGACGGGACCGTGCGGGCCGTGCTCGGAGATTTTTTACGACATGGGGATGGAG
>JBAPYY010000548.1:0-5126 GCA_049284975.1 Occallatibacter sp. | reverse complement strand
CTCGGCTGGTATGGGACTGTCTTCATCATCTATCTGCTCTTCGCGCTTTATCTGCGCCGCCGTCCGGACGCGTCCCTTGCACTGCCACTATCCGCATTGCGCCCAGCATTGCTTTTCTATGCGCTCTGCGCCGCAGGAAACATCTTGCAGGTGCTCTCGACTCAAGCCCCCACCGTCGTCCTTGACCCCACCGGCAAGCAGTGGCGCTACGCCGACATCGCCGCCGCCTCGGCTCTGGTCTCGATTCTCGTCATGGGTGGATTTGCCGCTGTCGCTTGGGTTCGGCTGGTCGAGCTGCGGAAATCTACTACAGATTGAACAACTCCCGGAGCCGCTTAGTTTGCGCACGGCTGACGGGAATCTCCGTCTGCCGCTTGTCGTTCATGCGTAACTGGTAGCTGGACTTGAACCATGGCACCACTTCGCGGATGTGGTTGATGTTCACCACAAAGCCGCGATGTGCGCGCCAGAAGACGGCCGGGTCGAGCAGGTCGAGCAATTCCTCGAGTGTCCGGCACTTCGACAGGCCCTCGAAGCTTTGCGTGGCCACGCGTATCACGCCTTCGTCGATGGCCGCAAAACAGATTTCCGCCTGGTCGATCAGCAGTAAGCGGTTCTGCGCCTGCACGATGAGCTTGGCCGGCTGAGGGGTGCGCGAGGCGCCTTGCGGGCTTTTCAGCAGGCGCAGCAGAGACTCGATTTGGGATTCAGGCAGTGGGCCATTTGAATTTCCGGCCAAACGACCTCGCACACGCTCCACGGCCTGCTCCACGCGCGTGCGGTCAAAGGGCTTGAGCAGATAATCCACAGCGTTCACGTCGAAGGCGCGCACCGCGTACTGGTCGTAGGCCGTGGCAAAGACAATTTGCGGCATCGGCTCGCTATCGGCGCCAGCCTTTGATTGGCGGGCCATCAGGCGTTCGATCACCGCGAAGCCATCCAGTCCCGGCATTTGCACATCAAGGAAGACCATGTCAGGATGGTGCTCCTCGATCAGCTCAACGGCTTCGATGCCGTTGGCTCCCTGGCCCACCACATCCACGCCGCCAGCCTGGGTAAGCAAATAGGCAAGCTCCTCGCGAGCCAGTTGTTCGTCGTCGATGATGAGTGCGGAAAGAGGCATTGGGACCGGATGAGGAACGCAGCTTGATTGTAGGAAGGCAGACTCGAGAGGTCAATTGCGCGAGCCTGTTCGAGCGAAACCAGGATTACCGTGCCCTGTTAAGTTTTGTGCAAGGTTGCCGCTCCCTGAGGGTCGCGTCAACTTGACGAACGTGCTTTCTGGATGCACGATCCCTGGTTTCGCTATAAGCTGGGCGCATGGGCAGGCAGGGCTGGGACCGGGAGAAGATCGCGAGGGTGCGCGGGCGGTTGCTGGAGTGGTTCGAGCGCTCGCAGCGCGACCTTCCCTGGCGGGGCACTCATGACTCATACGCCATTTGGGTTTCGGAAATCATGCTGCAGCAAACTCGCGTGGCTGTGGTAGTGGAGCGCTACCAGGCCTTTATGGCGAGGTTTCCCACGCTGACTTCGTTGGCTCAGGCGCCGGAGCAGGAGGTTCTGGCACAGTGGAGCGGGCTGGGATATTACCGGCGTGCACGGATGCTGCACAAGGCAGCGCAATTTGTGGCCGAGCATTACGGCGGCAGCTTGCCGAAAACTGCAGAGGAGCTGAGGACGTTGCCGGGCATTGGCGCTTATACGGCAGCAGCGATCGCCAGCATCGCCCACGGGGAGCCTGAGGCCGTGGTGGACGGCAACGTGGAGCGGGTGCTGTGCCGGATAGAGGGCTGGAAGGCCGGTAGCCGCGCAGACGGCGGCGCGCTGCTGCGGCGCAAGATTGAGAAGCTGGCCGCAGATCTGGTTTGTCCTGAGCGGCCGGGAGACTCCAACCAGGCGCTGATGGAACTGGGCGCAACCCTCTGCTCGCCGCGTAATCCGCAATGCCTGGTGTGCCCCGTCGCCAGCGACTGCAAGACTCAAGGGGAACACCAGACCGCACCTCGGCCGCCGATGATCTCCCGCGAGACGGCGCATGCGCTCTCAGTGCGCACGGTGCGGCAGGGAGGGCAGATGCACCGGGAAGTATTGCTTGAGCAGCGTCCGGCTTCACTGACCGTGATGCCGGGCCTGTGGGAACTGCCTGCGCTGAGAGAAGCTGACGTTCCGGAGGGTGAGCTTCGCCTGACGGTGCGACACGCCATCATGCAGGTGAATTACCGCGTGCGAATCCGCATGGTCTCTGAAGCTGATATCGATGTGATTGCCGCACCTGGCGGTGAGCGGCGATGGATTCCGCTGGTCGAGGCCGCGGGAATGGCGCTAACCGGGCTGGCCCGAAAGGTGCTTGGCCGCTTGCATCTGCTGGCCGACGGGCCACCAGACGTCATTGCCCCACAAAAGGGCAGCAGCGTAGTCTGAAGGGTCGATTGGGATGCGCGATTTGAATCGCGTGTTTTTCAGTCTCGATAACGACAGGGAGAATTCATGCACCGCAAGCTGATTTTCGCCATCTTAGCCGCAGGTTTTGCGGCCGTTCCGTTCGTTCCCGCGCAGCAACCCATGATCAGTCATGTCCCCGAAGTTGCCGGCCTTCCGCCGGCCGCGCGCGCCGCTGCTGCTTCCATTGATCCAGAGAAAATTCGCGCCCACGTTCGCTTTCTCTCGCTCGACCTTTTGGAAGGACGTGGCCCCGGCAAGCGCGGCGGCGAGTTGGCGGCCGAGTACATCGCGACGCAATTTGCCCTCGACGGCCTGGAGCCCGCGGGCGACAACGGAACCTACTTTCAGCAGGTTCCGCTTCTAGCCGTGCATACCGTCGAAGACAAAACAAAATTTTCGCTCGTGCCCGCCACGGGCCAGCCCATCAACCTCGACTATGGCACCGAAATCGTCTCAAAAGACCAGACCGGAAAGGAAGCGGCCGACTTCGACGCACCGATTGTTTATGTGGGCTACGGCATTGATGCGCCGGAGTACAAGTGGAACGATTACGCAGGCCCAGATGGCAAGGAAATCGATCTGAAGGGAAAAATTGCCCTGATGATTGTGAATCAGCCGCCTTCGAACGACGAAAAGTTTTTTACAGGCAAGGCGCTTACCTACTACGGGCGGTGGACTTACAAGTATGAAGAAGCCGCCAGGCGTGGAGCTGTGGGCGTGCTGCTCATTCATCGCACAGATTTGGCCGCATATGGCTGGGAAGTGGTGCGCAACTCGCAGGCCGTTGAAAAGAGCTATCTGCAAAACGACCCCAGCGCCACGCTGCGCGCTGCGGCGTGGATTCAGCACGATGTGGCACAACGGCTGTTCACGCTGGTGGGTCTTGGCGATCTTGATCAGGCAATCGACCGCGCAGGCAAGCCGGGCGCGTTTCATGCTGTTGAGCTGCCGATCAGACTGCGCGCACACATCGAAAGCCGCGTCCGCCGCTATATCAGCTCAAATGTGGTGGGCCGCGTATCCGGAGCGAGCGCGGAAAATCAAGCCGTGCTTTACACGGCGCACTATGACCATCTCGGCATTGATCCGGACATCAAAGGCGACAACATCTTCAACGGCGCGGCCGACAACGGCACCGGGTGCGGCATTCTCCTCGAATTGGCTAGGGCCTTCGCCCAGTCACCCGTGCGCCCGCCTCATGCCGTCTACTTTGCCTCCGTCACCGCCGAGGAGCAGGGCCTGCTGGGCTCGGAGTTTCTGGGATTGCACCCACCGGTTCCTTCCAGACATATGGCGCTGGACCTGAACTACGATATGGTTTTGCCCATCGGGATTCCGCGCTCGGTGAGCTTGGGCAACGCCAGTCGCATTGATTTTTGGCCTACGGTTCAGAGAGTCGCCAAGGCATTTGATTTGGCTTTGTTGCCCGATCCCAGGCCTGGCGCCGGCTCAGCGTATCGCTCGGACCACTTCTCGCTGGCCCGGACAGGCATTCCCGCCTTCTCCATCGACCAGGGGAATCTCTTTGAAGACCACGACGAAGCCTGGGGGAAAGAACAGGCCGCGGACTATGTGAAACACCACTACCATCAGCCCTCTGACGAGTATCGCGCCGACTGGGACTTCCGTGGCAATGCCAAGCTGGCTCGTTTTGGGTTTGTGCTGGGCTGGCTGGCAAGTGAACAGCCAAAGAGCGTTGAATGGCTGCCGGGCAGCGAGTTTGAAGCTGCCCGCAAGGCCAGCCAAGCTCAGTGATCGGACGGCTCAGACAACACGCCGCCTTTTCGCAGCTTTCGCTGCCGCGCACCGGGTTTGTTCGCGGGAGGCCAGGGTTGCGAAAAGGATTCCGGCGGCTCACGCATCCTGATGGGCCTCTGGCGCATCGAATCCACGTTGAGCATTGAGCCGCGGTTGGGTATTCTCAAGCCACGGCGCATCGGGCCACGAAATCCGTACAAATTCATTAATCCCAAGGAGGCACAATGGCAAGCAAGGCAAGTGCGGTATGGACAGGTTCACTGAAGGAAGGCAAGGGCACAATCTCGACGGCGACGGGCGTGCTCAAGGATGCGAATTACTCATTCGCCACGCGGTTTGAGGGCGCCAGCTCGGGCACAACGCCTGAGGAACTGATTGCGGCGGCTCATGCCAGTTGCTTCTCCATGGCGCTGGGCGCGCAGTTGGGCGGCGCGGGGCTGACCCCCCAGAAGATTGAAACCCACGCAGCAGTCACACTGGCCAAGGTCGAGGGCGGTTTCGCCATCACTCGCATTGCGCTGACCACAACAGCCAGCGTTCCCGGCGCTTCGAAGGAAGCTTTTGACAAGGCCGCAGCCGACGCCAAGGCCGGCTGCCCCATTTCGAAGCTCTTCGCCAACAACACTGAAATCGTGCTCGACGCGAAACTGGTGTAAAGTGTGAACCTCTGGGTGCCCCATCCTTGCCACGTCTTTGTAATTGTGGCAAGGGTGGGATCGCGCACATAACTCCGGCCTTGACGGCTCATTTTCACTGTTCAATATTTGACACATGGTCCTGCATTTGCGAGACTCGAAGTTGCTGCCGGTTCAGTGGGGAACGCTGGACCTGTTTACTGTGCCGAAGTGGCGGAATTGGCAGACGCGCGTGGTTCAGGTCCACGTACTCGCAAGGGTGTGGGGGTTCGAGTCCCTTCTTCGGCACCA
>JBAPYY010000547.1:0-3706 GCA_049284975.1 Occallatibacter sp. | reverse complement strand
CTGGAGACTGCAAGTGTCGGGACAATTCTCCCTGGGAGGCAGATTCATGGCGTCTGATCGCATCGTCTTTTTCGATACCACACTGCGCGACGGCGAGCAATCGCCCGGCTGCAGCATGACGACGCAGGAAAAGCTGACCATGGCACATGCCCTGGAAGATCTGGGCGTGGATATCATCGAGGCCGGTTTCGCCATGGCTTCAGAGGGCGACTTCGCTGCCATCGCCACAATTACGCAGGCCATACGCAAGCCGCGCATCGCGTCCTTGGCTCGCGCTAAACAAGAAGATATCGTGATGGCCTCGCGCGCCCTGCAGTTTGCCGACCGCGCTCGCATCCATGTCTTTCTGGCCTCGAGTGATCTGCATCTCGAGTACAAACTCAAGATGAGCCGCGCTGAAGCGCTGGATCAAACTGCTGAGTGCGTACGTTTGGCACGCTCGCTGGTAGACGATGTTGAGTTCTCACCAGAAGACGCTACACGCTCGGAGCGCGACTTCCTGGTCGAGATGGTAAAGGTGGCCATCGAAGCGGGCGCGACAACGATCAATATGCCCGACACGGTGGGCTACAGCACTCCAGAAGAATACGGCCGCATGTTCGCCGAAGTGCGCGAGCGCATTCCCGCGATCGACAAAGAGGGCGTGATTCTCTCGGCTCACTGCCACGACGACCTCGGCCTAGCCGTGGCTAACTCGCTGGCCGCGGTTCATAACGGCGCGCGGCAGGTGGAGTGCACCATCAACGGTATCGGCGAGCGGGCAGGCAATGCGGCTCTGGAAGAGATTGCCGCGGCACTTTATGTGCGCGGCGACCGTTTCGGAGTAACCTCCGGCATCAATCTGAGTCAGATCTATCCATGCAGTCAGGTGTTGGGCCAGATAATCACTTTCCGGCCCTCGCCCAACAAGGCAATCGTGGGCGACAACGCTTTTGCTCATGAGTCTGGCATTCATCAGCACGGCATGTTGGCGAACCCCCTGTGCTACGAGATTATGACCCCTGCGCTGGTGGGCGTGGCCAAGACGCACCTGGTGCTGGGCAAGCACTCCGGCCGAGCGGCGCTGAGGCATAGACTGGAACAGTTGGGGTTTACACTCACCCGCGACGAGCTGCAGCACACTTATTACCGTTTTGTTGCATTGGCCGATCGCAAGAAAAACATTTACGACTACGATCTGGTCAGCCTGTTACCCGATCCGATTCGCGAACGGCGCCAGGATCCGATCTCCGAACTGGCCTGAGACTCCACTAACCGCTAATAACCGACAATTAAAGAGAGTACGCATGAAGCTGAAGATTCTAGTCACAGCCGGCGACGGCATCGGTCCCGAAGTCACACGTGAGGCAGTGTCGGTATTGCGTGAAGTAGCAGCCGCGGGCGGCCACGCGCTCGAAATCGATGAGAAGCGCATCGGCGGAGTTGCCATCGTCAGCGACGGTTCGCCTCTGCCGGCGGACACACTGGCAGCGGCGCTCAACTCCGACGCTGTTCTGCTGGGCGCGGTGGGCGGCAACGAGTTCAATTCCCTCCCCCCAGACAAACGTCCAGAAGCTGGCCTGCTTGGTTTGCGGGCCGCTCTGGGAGGCTTTGCCAACCTGCGTCCCGCATTCGCATTCAAGGAACTGGCCACGAACAGCCCGTTGCGTCCTGAAGTTGTGGAGGGCGCGGATATTCTTTTTGTGCGCGAACTGCTCGGCGGTCTTTACTTCGGCCAGCCGCGGGAGTGGAATCGCACGACCGGCGAGGCCTGGAACACCATGCGTTACACGAGGGATGAAGTGGCGCGCGTAGCCCGCGTTGCCTTCAAGCTAGCCCGGAAGCGCCGCAAGAAACTCACCAGCGTGGACAAGGCCAATGTGCTCGAAGTCTCGCAACTGTGGCGCGCGACGGTGATTGAAGTGGCTGCTGAGTTTCCAGATGTGACGCTTGAACATCAGTATGTGGACGCTATGTCCATGCACTTGATGAACCAGCCGCGCAACTACGATGTGGTGCTGACTGAGAATCTGTTTGGCGACATTCTCTCCGATGAGTCGGCGGTTATCACAGGATCGCTCGGCATGTTGCCCTCGGCCACCATCGGCGGCAAAGTCAACTTGTATGAGCCAGTGCATGGCTCCGCTCCTGACATCGCCGGCAAAGGACTCGCGAATCCAATGGGCGCGATTCTGACCGGCGCATTGATTCTGCGCCACTCCGGCGGCCTTGAGGCTGAAGCCGTTGTTATCGAAGCGGCAGTTCGCAAGGTTCTGGAACAGGGTTTCCGCACACCGGATCTGGCGCGCTCGAATCCGCAGGGATTTACTGTGCTCTCGACAACCGAGATGGGCAAGAAAGTCCGCGAAACGGTAAAGGCGGCGCTTGTAAACGCGTGAGTTTTCTGTTCTCCGATTCACCGATTCTTCGCAAGAAACAACAAATTGAAACAAAGGTGACGAATGAGTTCCGAAGCTAGAACGCTATTTGAAAAGGTCTGGGAGCGGCATGTAGTGGCTTCACCTGAGGGCGAGCCAACGCTGCTCTACATCGACCTGCAATTGGTGCATGAAGTCACTTCGCCGCAGGCATTTGAAGGGCTGCGCCTGGCCGGACGCAAGGTGCGGCGGCCTGACAGATGCATCGCGACGGTTGATCATAATGTGCCCACCACGAAAGAAGGCCGGTTGCATATCGTGGACCAGATCGCGGCCACGCAGATTGCCGCATTGCGCACCAACTGCGCAGAGTTCGGCATAGAGCTTTACGACGTGGATTCGCCGAGCCAGGGCATCGTTCACATCATCGGACCGGAGTTGGGGATCACCAAGCCCGGCATGACGATTGTTTGCGGCGACTCGCACACCAGCACACACGGAGCCTTCGGGGCATTGGCCTTCGGGATAGGCACCAGCGAAGTGGAGCATGTGCTCGCCACGCAAACACTGCCCCAATCCAAGCCTAAGACATTCCGCATTGCGGTTGAAGGCAAGCTGCCGCGCGGCGTTACGGCCAAGGACATTATTCTTGCCGTCATCGGCCAGATCGGAACCGACGGCGCGACCGGCTGCGTTGTCGAGTACGCCGGCTCGGCGATTCGCGCGCTTTCCATGGAAGGCCGCATGACGGTGTGCAATATGAGCATCGAGGCCGGCGCGCGCGCGGGTCTTATCGCTCCTGACGAAACTACATTTGCTTATCTCAAGGGTCGCCGTTTTTCGCCGCAAGGCGCAGCATGGGATGAAGCCGTTCGAGAATGGAGCAACCTGCCCAGCGACCCCGGCGCAAAGTTTGACCGCGAGTTAATTATCGACGCTGCCACGCTGGTTCCATACGTAAGCTGGGGCACCAGTCCAGGCATGGTCGCACCGATTACAGCCAGTGTGCCCGACCCCGCTGCTGTGTCCAACGAACAGGAGCGCAAGGGACTCGAACGCGCGCTTGACTACATGGGAATCAAGGCGGGAACGCCGCTGGATGCAATCCCCATCGACCGCGTATTTATCGGTTCCTGCACCAACGGGCGCATCGAGGACTTGCGCGCCGCCGCGCGCATCGCAGACGGCTACAAGGTTTCGACATCGGTGAGCGCGATGATAGTTCCGGGCTCGCAGGCAGTGAAGGCGCAGGCTGAAAAGGAAGGCCTCGACCGCATTTTCCGCGCGGCCGGTTTTGAATGGCGCGAGCCGGGCTGCTCCATGTGCCTGGGGATGAATCCCGATATTCT
>JBAPYY010000546.1:0-2606 GCA_049284975.1 Occallatibacter sp. | reverse complement strand
CTCCGTTCCTGCACATGCACAATGCTTGGAACGTGGTGGCCTTTGCGCTGGTACTCGCTACAATCGCCAAAGGCATCTGCGATTACACAGGCACTTACCTTGTCAATTACGCCGGCTTCGGCACTATCACCGATCTGCGCAACCACCTCTACGAAGTCACGCTGCGGCGTTCTTCCAGCTTCTTTCACAAGCACGCCACAGGGACCATCCTTTCCACGCTCATCAACGACGTGGATCGTGTGCAGGTTGCAGTCAGCACGGTTATCAGCGAATTTCTTCAGCAGTTTTTCACCTTTGTCGTCGGCCTGATCCTCGTTATCAAGCTAGGCGGCGAACTCAGTTGGGCATTGCTTCTCTTCATTCCTGTAGTCATCACTTCTTCGCGCAAAATTGGAAGCGAGGTGCGCACGCGTACCCGCACAGGCCAGGACAAACTGGCCGAAATTCAGAACATTCTCCACGAAACTGTCACCGGCAACCGCATCGTAAAGGCCTTCAACACCGAGTTATGGGAGATTCTGCGCTTCAAGAAAGCGGCTTCGCGCCTCTTCCGCGCGAACCTTCGCAGCGTGCGAATCCAGTCCATCAGTTCTCCCTTGATGGACTCCATCGGCGCCATCGCCATTGCCATGATGCTCTTCATCGGGCGAAATGAGATTCTCCATGGACGTATGACCATGGGCATGTTCGGCGCGTTTATCATCCTGCTTTTCAAGCTCTACGATCCGGTGCGCAAGTTCGCATACTTCTACAACAGTTTTCAGCAGGCCATGGGCGCCTCGGCTTCCATTTTCGGTTTTTTTGATACCGAAGACGACGTAAAAGAACGGCATCATGCCGTCGCGTTGAAAGGTTTTGCGAAGTCCGTTACGTTTGAGGACGTAGGCTTTTCTTACTCGACTGCGGAGGGTGAACACCAGATTCTGCACAACGTCGATCTCGAGCTGCGCACCGGCGAAGTGCTGGCGCTGGTAGGCCCCAGCGGCGCGGGCAAGTCCACCATGGCCAACCTGATTCCGCGCTTCTTCGACGTGACCAGCGGCCGCATTCTCATCGACGGCCGAGATCTGCGCGACCTTACTCTGGGCTCGCTGCGCCGCAATGTTGCCCAGGTTACGCAAGAGACCATCCTCTTCAATGACACGGTGCGCAACAATATCGCCTACGGCCAACCGGAAGTCCATCTAAAACTCGTGGAACAGGCGGCGCACAACGCCCTGGCACACGACTTCATCCTGCAAATGCCGCAAGGCTACGACACCGTAATCGGCGAAAAAGGATTCCGGCTCTCTGGCGGCGAACGCCAACGGCTGGCCATTGCCCGCGCCATCTTGAAAGACGCGCCCATCCTGATTCTCGATGAGGCAACTTCGTCGCTCGACGCTGAAAGTGAATCCCTGGTGCAGGCCGCGCTGGCCAACCTCATGCAGAACCGGACGGTGCTCGTTATCGCTCATCGCTTGGGAACCATTCGTCGCGCCAACCGCATTGCCGTGCTCGAAGACGGGCGCATCACCGCCATCGCCTCACATGATGAATTGTTGGCCATCTCGCCCACTTATCAACGCCTCTATCAACTGCAATTCATGGACGTGCCGGAAGAACAGGCAATTGGGGTCAGGCAATAGCGAACAGAAGCTTGGTAGTTTGAGGAAGAACATGCCGATTTATTCGATGACCGGGTTTGCGCGCTCTCAGGTTCGCGTGCCCCTTCCCAATGGAGAACAGCTCAGCTACACGCTCACGGTCAAGAGCGTGAACCACCGCTTTCTCGACGTGCAATTGCGGCTTCCTTCGGGCTTGGACGCGCTGGAGATGGAGTTGCGCAAGGCGCTCAAGGACTCACTGGTCCGCGGCCACGTTGATCTGACGCTCCAGGTCGATCGCACTAGCCAGCAAACCGCCGGCTACAACCGCGATCTGGTGAACGGCTACCTGGCCGCTTTTTCCGCCGCGCGCGAGGAGCATGGACTGACCGGTCAGCAGCCCGACCTGAACACCATTTTGCGTCTGCCCGGTGCGTTGCAAAACGAGAATCGCACCAATGGTGATGAAGACCAGGCCGCGCTCGCTGAAAGCGTCCAACGCGAAATCGGGCCCCTGCTCGAAGAGTTGAAGACGATGCGCGCGCGAGAGGGCGAAACACTTGTGTCAACTCTGAACGGAACGCTGGATCGCCTGGCTGAAGCCACCGAGGGCGTAGCGGCGTTGCGCTCCGAAGTCGAAGAGCGCTATCAGGCGCGGCTTACCGAGCGGCTTCTCGCGGCCACCGGCCCGGAATTCAATCGGCAGAGATTGCTGGAGGAAGTCGCAGTGATGGTCGAGCGCAGCGACATTGCCGAGGAGTTGGAGCGCATGACCACCCACATCGGCCACTTCCGCGAACTGTTGGCGGCAGGCGGCGAAATAGGCAAAAAGCTCGACTTCCTGCTCCAGGAGATGAACCGCGAGGCCAACACTCTGCTCTCCAAGACCGGCGGCGCGGGCGGCAAGGGAACACGCATCACCGAGCTTGGATTGGCCATGAAGTCGGAGATCGAAAAGGCCCGCGAACAGATTCAGAACGTAGAATAGCTAGACAGCTGGGCGCAAACTTCCTCCAGAGC
>JBAPYY010000545.1:0-4902 GCA_049284975.1 Occallatibacter sp. | reverse complement strand
CCTACGGAGAGAGGGTCTGGCTTGCGGTCTATGCCGTTTTATCGTTTCTCTACCGGATTTTCATCACTTTCGGCATTGTCTTTTTCATAGCGGGCCGCTTCTTCTTTATCGGCGTCGTCCTCGCCATCTGGGCGGGCATCTCGACCCTCGTGATCCCGCCGGTTATGTCTTTGCGCCAAACGATGAACGAGATCTCCGGAATGAGAAAAAAACAGAGAGAAATAGCCGTTGTAGTTTGTGCGGTCTGCGTGGCTTTGTTGGCCGCCGTCCTCTTTACGCCCTTTCCCTCTTTTACTGTGACCGAGGGGGTGGTTTCTGCGCCGGAAGAAGGGCGAGTCTACGCGGGCGCAGACGGGTTCGTAGTCAAGGTCCTCACTCCCTCGGGTACCCATGTGAAAAAAGGCGACCCGCTTCTCTACTGCGACTCGCCGGAGCTTCAGGCGGAAATCAAAGTGTACACAGCCAGTCTCAATGAGGCGCAGGTCCGACTGCGGATAGCCGAGGCAGACGATCCTGTGGAGGTTGGCTCGATCCGCGACGAACTGCAACGGGTGAGCGCCAAGCTCGAAAGAGCGCGGGAGCGAGCCTCCGAGATGGTGGTCAGGAGCCCGGCGGACGGTGTTTTCATCCTGCCCGCGGAGGAGGACTGGCCCGGAAGGAGCGTTCGCGCGGGGAGTCCGGTGGGCTATGTGACCGATTTTTCGCGTACCATCGTCTCCGTCATCGCTAACCAATCGGATATCGACAAGATCCGCTCAGATACGCTGCGGATCGAAGGAAGGCTCGCCGAGTCGCCACAGATCGTCTACCCTGCCCAAATCCTGCGGGAGACGCCGGAGGCTTCCAAAGACATGCCCAGCCTTGCGCTCTCCGTACAAGGAGGCGGCAAGGTGGCTCTGGACCCCGACAGCAGGGAGCCTCAAGAGTCCAACGCGCAAGAGTCCAATAAAGGAGCGTCCCCTAGGCCGGAGGCTTTCGAAAAGCTTTACCACATCGAAGTCGAGTTGCATGGGGCCAGGGCAAGAGGCCTCGGTGAGCGAGTCTATATCCGGCTGGTTCACAAGCCCGAGTCGGTGTTCAGCAGGGTGACAGTGTTTTTCCGGCGGCTTCTGCTCAAGCGGCTGAACGTTTGAGAGGGACACTGGAGCACGCGCCGTCCCTTCGCTGTGGCCGCCCACGCATGGCGTGGCGGCGACGGCAATAACTCCTCTAAAATAGGAGTTGAGACTCCTCAAGTAGAAGCAGTCCGGGAGGCGGCGCGCCCGCAGCACCTGAGCCGCGCCAGCAGATCGGTACGAACCGATGCCAATGAACACCAGCCGTTTTGACTATCCCCCGCCGAGCTACTCGCTGCGGCCCGAGAAAAAGGACCGGAAGCGCTCGCTGCTTAACACGGCGGGACGGGCAGCGCTGGTTCCGTTTCTCGGCCTGGGCGTTTCGGCGGACCGGCTGGCCCAGATTCTGCCGCTCATCCGGCAGAGAGCCGGGGAGTTTTCCGCTCTCGATGACGCCCGCATGGCCGAGGAAGGGCGCCGCCTGGGGATGGAGATTCGCAGGACCGGCTTCAAGAACGCCGCCAGCGTAGCTCCCCTGTTTGCTTTGATTTCCGAGGTTGCGGGCCGCACACTCGGCAAGCGCCATTTCGACTGCCAGTTCCTGGGCGGGTGGGCGCTTCTGCTGGGAATGCTCCCGGAGATGGAGACGGGCGAGGGAAAGACCCTCACGGCGACCCTGCCGGCCGGTGTGGCTGCGCTCGCGGGAATTCCCGTCCATGTGATCTGCGTGAACGATTATCTCACCGAGCGCGACGCCGAAGAGATGGGCCCCTTGTATCGTTTTTTCGGGTTGACGGTCGGGTGCGTTACGCACGGTCTTACAAACGAGCAGCGGCGGGCGGCCTACGGTTGCGATTTGACTTACTGCTGCAACAAGGAGGTGGTGTTCGACTATCTCCGGGACAAGCTCAAGCTCGGGCGCGTCACCGATTCTCTTCGCCTCCAGTCCGAATACCTTTATACGCGGAAGGCGAAAGAGGAGAAGCTCCTTTTGAGGGGGCTGCACTTCGCCATTTGCGACGAGGCCGATAGTCTTCTTGTCGATGAGGCCCGCACGCCCCTCATCATCTCCGGGAGCGGGCAGGGAGGCGACGAGGAAGAGAACTTCCTGGTCGAAGTGCTCGCCGTAACTAAGACGCTCGTCGAGGACAAACACTACACCATCGACCGGCACGAAAACTCGATCGAGCTCACGGCGGCGGGCGAGGAACGGGTCGCAGAGGCCGGCGCTTCGCTCGGACCCGCCTGGGCCGGCTCCATCCGGCGAAACGATGCGGTTCGAAAGGCGCTCACGGCCCTCTACATCTTCCTGCCCGACGTTCACTACCTTGTGCGGGACGGAAAGGTGCAGATTATCGACGAATACACGGGAAGATTGATGCCCGACCGCTCCTGGGAGAGGGGCATCCACCAATTTATCGAGCTCAAGGAAAATTGCGAAATCACCCGGCAGCTCGAATCGCTGGCGCGGATTACCTATCAGCGTTTTTTCAGGCGATACCTGCACCTGTGCGGCATGACAGGAACGGCCTGGGAGATACGCTGGGAGCTCTGGATGGTGTATGGCCTGCGCGTGGTCAAGATTCCCACCAATCGACCGCTCATTCGCGCGTGTCTGCCGGGGCGAGTTCTGCCCGCGCGCGACAGCAAGTACCGGGCGATCTTGCAGCGGGTCAGGGAACTGACCGCGGCGGGCCAGCCGGTTCTTGTCGGCACGCCATCTCTGGAGGCATCGGAAAGGCTCAGCGCTGTTTTCAGCGAAGGGGAAGTCGCCCACAACGTCTTGAACGCCAAAAACGACCGGGAAGAAGCGTCGATTGTCGCCGAGGCCGGGCAAGCGCAGGCCGTTACAGTCGCCACCAACATGGCCGGCCGCGGAACCGATATCAAGCTGGGCGAAGGCGTGCGAGAGACCGGCGGTCTGCACGTTATCGTGAGCGAATCGCACGACGCCGGGCGCATCGACCGGCAGCTCGTCGGAAGATGCGCCAGGCAGGGTGACCCTGGAAGTTTTGAATTCTATTATTCGGTCGAAGACACGCTGCTTGCGGGCAACCGGGCTGGACTCGCTCGGTGGGCCGTAAAGTTGTGGCCCACAAGCGCCCCTCTGTGGGCGTTCCTGATTCGATCGGCCATCAAGCATAGCCAGAAGAGAACGGAACGGGCTCATGCACGAATCCGCCACGAGGTGCTCAAGCAGGATGAAAACATGGACACGCTGCTTTCCTTTTCGGGACCAGGCGAATAAGCTCGGTCAGTTTGATAATGGGGTAAGAGGAGAATGATGCCAAGAACGATTTCCTTGCTGCTGTTAAGTACACTGTTTGCCGTCTTCGCGCCGCCGGTTGCCGCCGCGCAGAGGCCCCACGAGGGCATGATGGAGCCTTACCTCACTGTGAATGTGGCTTCCCAGGTTTCCGGCATTCTGGAAGAGGTGCTGGTGAAGCGGGGGGATATCGTCGCCAAAGGGCAGGTGCTCGCCACCCTGCGCGCATCCGTCGAAAAAGCGGACCTCGAACAGGCCACCGCCATGCTCGAATTCAACCGCCGCAAGCTTGAACGCAACAAGGAATTGGTCGCCCAGGGAAACGTTTCGGCCAACGATGAAGACGAGATGGCCACCGAGGTGAAAAAGGATGAGGCGATTCTCCACCAGGTGAACGCGAAGCTGGAAATGAAAATCATCCGCAGTCCGGTTGACGGCGTGGTGGTCAAGGTCGATCTTTCTGCCGGAGAGTACATTGGCGAAAAGCAGATCATGACCATTGCCCAGATCGATCCCCTCAACGTAGAAGTGGTCGTTCCGGTCTCCGAATACGGGACAATCAAAAAAGGGATGTTGGCCGAAGTCCGGCCGGAGTCTCCCGTTGGTGGCGTCTACACGGGAAAGGTCACGATTGTCGACCGCGTGGTGAACGCAGCCAGCGGCAGCTTTGGGGTCAGAGTGGAACTGGCAAATCCCAACCTCGCGATCCCCTCCGGGCTGAGATGCAACGTTAAGTTCAAGGCAGGGGACGCGCCCAAGGCCAAGGTCGCGTTGTCGCCGCACGGCTAGATTTAAGGAATAGGTAATGGTGGAGGCGGCGGGAGTCGAACGTTTTTTCCACAGGATAAGTCATTAAGTATCAATAGTTTCTGGAACTTACAAAATGCCAGAAATTCCACAATGCCGGGGCTACGTACAAAATCTGTACAAAAAAGTCCCGTTTCCCAGGAAAATTGCCACTCCTCGTACAAACCACCCCTCCAGATCGACTTTTTTTCGACTCGTACAAAACCGGTACAAATCTGGCGACCTCCGATGTGGCGCTTCGCCGCGCCCTGCCTAGCTGATCAGCATACTCGACGGACAGGCAATGCGGAATCGAAATCTCGACCGCCGGACGGAAACCCCGCCGCCTCCAGCCTTATGATGCTAACGTAAAATGAAATGCAGCCCTATGGAATCCACCAGACTCCCATTCCTAAGCTTCGAGGATTCTCACGACGAGTACAGACCACTGGCGTTGGACTATTGGAATGGGAATGTAGTAGAGGGCCGCTTCAGATGGGCTGCTTCAGTTGAAGAGATTTCTGATGCCCAACGAGGCATCATCGCCGACATGTGTCAGCGGAACCAGACGTTCCGCTACGATGACATCGGTTATCTTGATGCGGTTATCGCCTTCAGCATTATGCTCGCATCCGACGAAGCATGTGAGCACGGAACGTTTCAACAGAGTGATGGCTTACATTTGTGCGCAAGCACCGCTCTTTCCTCAAAGCTGTTGGCCCGGCTTTTCAATGCGGGCATTCTCGGAATTCAGAAGACCACGCCATGGCAAACAATTGAGCTAAACAATGAAGC
>JBAPYY010000544.1:0-6744 GCA_049284975.1 Occallatibacter sp. | reverse complement strand
CTGCTGGAGGAACTGGGCCATCGCGAATACGATGTGCTGCTGATCGACCTGAACTACACCCGAGACACTACCTCCGGCCAGGAGGGCCTCGACCTGCTGGCCCGCATCCATGAATTCGATACGCGTCTTCCCGTGATTGTGATGACGGCGTGGGGCAACATTGATCTTGCAGTCGAAAGCATCAAACGCGGCGCACGCGACTTCATTCAGAAGCCCTGGGAGAACGAACGACTGCTCTCGCTGATTCGCGTTCACGCCGAGTTGCGGCAGGCGCTGCGGCGCGCGCGCCAGTTGGAGTTGGAAAACCGCCTGCTTCGCGCCGAAGGGATGCCGGAGTTTGTGGCCGGCGCTCCCTCAATGCGAGGGGTGCTGGAACTGATTGCGCAGGTTGGGCCATCGGATGCCAACGTGCTCATCACCGGCGAACACGGCACCGGCAAGGAGATTGTGGCTCGCCTCTTGCACGCCGCCTCGCCGCGCGCGCGCATGGCGCTGGTAGCCGTGAACGCGGGCGGGCTGCCTGAAGGCACGTTCGAGAGCGAGATTTTCGGTCACGTAAAAGGCGCTTTCACCGATGCGCGCACTGATCGCATCGGGCGGTTCGAACTGGCCAACGGCGGGACATTGTTTTTGGACGAGATTGCCAATGTTCCCTTGCGCCAACAGGCCAAACTGCTGCGCGTGCTGGAGACCGGCGAGCTGGAGCGGGTGGGCTCGTCGCAAACGCGGCGCGTCGATGTGCGGATTCTCTCCGCCACCAATGCCAAACTCGACGAGGAGGCCAAAGCCGGCAATTTCCGCGAAGACCTGCTCTTCCGCATCAACACAGTTGAGATTCACCTGCCCGCACTGCGCGACCGGCGCGAAGACATTCCGCTTTTGGCGCAGCACTTTCTGGGCCGCAACCGCACGCGCTACCGCAAACAGACCATTGGATTTTCGCCGGCCGCGCTACAACAGATGATGCAGTATGCGTGGCCGGGCAACGTGCGCGAACTGGAGCACACCGTGGAGCGGGCCGTGCTGCTTTGCCGAAGCGACGAGATTGAGCCGGCGGATCTGGCCATCGCCGCGGTGCGCGGGTCCACACAATCGTTTGAAAACATGAGTATCGACGAGGTTGAAGCGCTGCTTATCCGCAAGGTTCTGCGCCGCTGCGACGGCAACATTTCTCAGGCCGCGGAGTCTCTCGGGCTCAGCCGCTCCGCACTTTATCGGCGCATTGAAAAATATGGCTTATGAGAAAGGTGTGCGTCGTCGTCGGCGCTCGGCCGTCCGCCGGGCGTGGCTGTTCTGCTTTTTTCTGGCGCTGCCCGCGTTGGCCTTCACCGGATTTCTTTTTTATCAACAACAAATATCTCTTGCGCCCGCTCTGCTGCTTTCCGCCTGCCTGCTGCTTTACCTTGTGCTGGTAGCCGCCGCGCTGATTGACAGCATTATTCGACCGTTGCAAACGCTCTCAAATGTTGTGTCGTCTCTGCGCGAGGGCGATTATTCTTTCCGCGCGCGCGGAGCGAGATCGAGCGAAAGCGGAGATCAGGATGCGCTTAGCGAGCTGGCGTGGGAAGTAAACGCGCTTGCTGATCTGCTGCAAAAGCAGAGGGTCCGGTCCCTGGAAGCGACGGCTCTGCTGGCGCGCATTCTTGAAGTGATGCATACGCCTCTTTTTGCTTTTGACCGTGATAACCGGCTGCAATTGGTCAACGATGCCGGCGCGCGGTTGTTGGAGATGCCTCATGCCCGCTGTTTCGGCCGCAGCGCGCGCGAGCTGAATCTGGAAGGCCTGCTTGGCGCGCCGGACCAGACTATTCACTCATTCGGCGCGAAGACTTCGCGCTGGCTGCTGAGGAAGGCCGCCTTTCGGCAGGACGGCGCGCCGCACACGATGCTGCTGTTGGCCGACGTGAGCCTGCCGCTGCAAGAGGAAGAACAGATGGCGTGGAAGCGGCTGATTCGCGTTCTGGGCCACGAGCTTTCCAACTCGTTGGCGCCCATCAAATCCATCGCAGGCAGCCTGCTGGCGCGGGCAGATGCGATGGGTGGAGACAGTGCCACAGCGCACGATTTCCGCCGCGGCCTGGGCGTGATCGAGAGCCGCGCGGACGCGCTGCATCGTTTCGTGCAGTCTTATCGGCAGCTTGCACAGTTGCCCCCGCCGCAACTGAAGCCGGTGCCGCTGGCGGCGCTGTTAGATCGCGTGGTTCTGCTGGAGCAGCGATTGCCGGTGCAGCTCGACCCTGGGCCGGCGGTTGTTCTGTACGCGGACCCAGACCAGTTAGAGCAGATGTTCATCAACCTGCTGAAGAACGCCGTGGATGCTTCCCTGGCTAATGGAGCGCAGCCGGTGCGAGTGAGTTGGCAACTGGCAGGCGAGTCCGCGACAGTTTCTATTGAGGACCGCGGCCTGGGCATCGCCAACACTGAGAATCTTTTTGTGCCGTTTTATACCACGAAGCCCGCAGGCAGTGGCGTTGGACTGGCTCTGGCGCAGCAGATTGCCCGGGCACACGGCGGCGAAATTCGCCTCGTCAATCGCGACGATGGCGAAGGGGCGAGGGCGATTGTGCGACTGCCGGTGATGCAGGTGTGAAGTTCTTTTCGCGAAAATCAATTTGCGTGTCTCCCAGGTCCCAAAATCGGGACCTGGGGCACCCGGCGGGGTTGCAGGGGGCGCAATATTGATGAGGATTTGTGACTTCCCACCCTAGCGGCAAAAACAAAGGCGCCACGAGGGTGGGGCACCCGGCGATTGCCGGTGATGCAGGCTTGAGAGGTCTTATCTGGAATAGAGATTTGTGGTTTCCCACCCTTGCGACAGGAAAACGTCGCAAGGATGGGGCACCCGGCTTTTGTCGTAACAATGGGCTCTCGGGAAACGCTATTTCTGCGCGGTTTGGACGGGTTTCTGTGTGGCCGGAGCCGGAGGATTGACCTGGACGTTGAGGAAATTGGTGAGGTCATCAATGTCTTGTTTGGTGCCAGTCATGGGTGGCATGAAGCGGCGGTAGGGTGAATCGGGCTTGTAATCGTGGAGCATGGTGATGAAGCTGCGGATGTTGGCCTGGTCGCGTCCCGCGAGTAAGCTCTTCAGTGGCCGGTAGCCGGCCAGCGTGTGGCAGGAGCCGCACTCGCCGCGGAAGATGGCTTCGCCGCGGGAGTAGCTCGAAGCCGAATCATTCCAGACCCACATCGAGTGTGGCAGATAGCCTTCCTGATTGATGCGGTTGACGTAGGGAACGCGGACGCCGTTTGAGAACATCCAGCGGCCGATGACGTAAGGCTTGCGCAGCATCTCGCGGGAATATTCGCCCGCTCCGGTAGCCATCAGCGCCAGCAGCAGCAGGGCAATGGCGTGCGAAAGATTGAAGTCTCGCGGGTTGCGATAGGCGAGGAAGTAAGCGACGCCGACAATGGTGGCCGATGTGATGATGATGAGCAGGGCGATGCGCGTGATGACGGAAAAAGTTCCGGAGCCGATGGTATCAATGCCGAGGCTTAGCAGCGCGCGCTGCGATGCGGGAACCATCCAGAGATACCAGATGAGAATGAAGGGCGTGGCAACAAAGGAAGGCACCAGCCACTTCACGCTCCACTTAACGAGGGTGGTTTTGAGCTCCGGCTGCTTGTCGCCGTCGAGGCGGCTGGCGGTAATGAGCGCCCAGATGCCGGCCAGCGCGCAACACACGCAGGTGCGCAGGAAGAGACTCGGCCAGTAAGTGGGATTAAAGAAGGCGTACCAGAATTTGCTCGCTTCCTGACCTGTTCCGGCGACGGCGAGCCATGTGTCGCCCGGCGTGAGCATGAAGGTAAGGATGCCGTTGATGATGATGAGCGTAAAGGCGGAGGCGCCGGCATAAACCCAACCGACCTTGAGGTGCAGCTTGGAATCGATCTTGCCCCATGTGGAGTAGTAGACCGCGATGGTGGTGAGCTCGACGAGAAAGAAGACCCACTCCATGGCCCAGCCGAAGACAAAGTTATGAATCAGCGTGCTGGTGGCCTCAGGGTGCGTGAGGCCGATGGCGAACCAGATTCCCACGCCGCTGACCGTGCCGAAGACGGCGGTGAGGACGAGAAAGAATTTGGAGTAAACGGCCAATTGCGCGAGCCATGCTTCGCGCAACGGACCTTCGGGCATGCGCATGGCTTTGCGCTCGGCAAGCGGCAGATAAAGCCCGCCGCCCACGGCAAACTGCGAGATCATGACGTGGAAGATGGCGATGATGCCGATCACCCAGCCCGAGCCGAGAACCGGAATGTCCCAGAATGGATAGTTCATATTTTCTTCCTTACCGAATCGTCCAATAACCGATGACGGTGGTGGCCAGCAGGGCGAATACCGCCAGCAGGCCGAAGTAATGCGCGGCGCGGGCGCGCTGTCCGAATTCCTTGCCTCTGTCGTAGAAGGGGATCAGAACCCAGAGCACGATGCCGAGCGTGAACAAAAGGATGCCTGCTATCTCGCCGGCTTCACCTTGAAGCACGACGCCCAATAACTTGAGCATTTCGAAGGGACTCATGAAATACCACTCGGGATGAATGCCTAGGGGCGCAGGTGCAAGCGGATCAAATGGTTTGCCGAGCGACCAGGGAAAGACAGAAGCCAGGAGCGCGAGAATGTTGAGCGAGATAAGCCACATGGCCAGGTCCTTGCGCAGGAAGTTAGGCAGGAATGGCATGGTCTTGCGCTCAGATGCGGGTTTGGCTTCTTCGCTGGGTGGAACGGCGTTGCCGTAGCGCTGGACCAGCCATAAATGAAACCCGAGTAGCGGAACAAAGAGAGCCGGCAGCACCACGACGTGCAGAGCAAAGAAGCGGTGCACGGTGAAATCGCTCACATCCGGGCCGCCGCGCAGCATACTGGCGATGGCCTCGCCGACAAAGGGAATCGCCGCCGGAATCTGCAGGCCAACCTTGGTGGCGAAGTAGCTCAACTCATCCATGGGCAGCAGATATCCGGAGAAACCAAAGACCGACGCTATTCCAAGCAGCGCCATGCCGCTGAGCCAACCAAGCTCGCGCGGCTTGCGGTAGGCCTTCATGAAGTAGACCGAGAACATGTGCACCAAGATGGAGAAGATCATCAAGCTGGCGGCCCAGGCGTGCGCCGAGCGAATCAGCCAGCCGAAGTTCATCACAAATGTGATTTGGCGGACCGACTCGTAGGCATCGGCGCCGGGCTGGTAATAGACCAGCAGCAAGACGCCGGTGAAGCATTGAACGATGAAGAGGAACAGCGAGATGCCGCCCCAGTAGTACCAGAAGGATTGAGAGTGGACGGGGACGGTCTTGTGGCGCGCAAAGGCGGCCAGCTCAGAGAGGCCCAGGCGCTCATCGACCCAATCGTAAACGGAGCTTGCAACGGTCTTTGAAGTCATGCGGCAATCCTTGGGTTTTCGATCCTGTTTGCGTTACGCAAGAGAAACATCCACGCCGGTCGCGTTTACGGCCACTTTGAAGAGTTTGAGCGGTTTTGGAGGCGGGCCGCTGACATTGGCGCCGGTATACGGGTTGTAAACGCCGCCATGGCAGGCGCAGTGAATGCGGTCGGCCTCAGGCTCATATTGCACGGTGCAGCCCAGATGCGTGCAGACGGCGGTCATGGAGATCCAGCGGCCGTCTTCATGGTGAATAAGCAAGGCCGGTGAGCGGCCAAATTTGTACATCAGCACCGAGCCCAGCGGCAGCTTCTGCGCGTCTTTGAGCGTAACCTCGGTGACCGCAGTGGCATTCATCGCCATCTCCTCAGGCGAGGCCAGATAGCGATAGACGGGATAGGCCATGGCCGCAGTGTAGGCGAGGCCCGCGATGCCGGCGGCGGCCAGAAAAGCGCGCCGCGTATTCCGTTCGCCGGACTCCTCGATGATATTTGTGGCAGGATTTGTCTGTTCAATCATAAGAATCTCTTCGCGCGCGATCAGGCCGCGCCCTCCATAACTTTTCTGGCGCGTGCAACAACAGAGATGAGCCAACCAATAACGCCAAGGCCGCCGACGAAGAGCACCAGGAACAAGCCCACGACCCACCAGTTGGTTTCCACGGCGCGATCCCAGACGTTATAGCCCTTGGCGAGCAGAGTGAGGTCGCGTACGCCGTCGCGGTAAACAGTGAACATGATTTCGATGAGCACGGCAAGATGCACGACAACCATACTCATCCACTTTGCTGTGACTTTGGCGAATGCAGCGACCAGCGCAACCAGGATGGCCAGCACAACCAAGGCTAGCCAGCCGTAACCGGCAAAGCCCGCGAATTTGTATAGCGCGTCGGTGTGCAGGCCGTTTTTGACAATCTCTGGTTGCACGCTCGCGGCCCACAGACCAGCAGTCAGATAGACGACACCGAAAGCCGCGGCTACCTTGCCGCCGAGCGATGCAAGGAACAACTTTTCTTCTGCCGTGAACGTCGAACGGCCCCCAAGATACACCAGCCAGAGTCCGCCGATGAAGAGTCCGCCGGCCATCATCATCAGCCAGCGTGGTTCGAGCGTCGGGTCGCCCGTGGGCAGATAAGCGCCCATGGCAGATGCGGAATACATCTTGCGCCAGACCTCGGGCCTCAACATGAGCGTCATATTGGTAGAGAGCAGGCGGGCGATGAATCCTGCGAGAAGCCACGCGCTCAGGCCGACCCACCAGGCCGATTTCCCAGCCTCAAGACGAGCGGTGAAGCGATAAAGCAGCCAGTAGGTCAGCGTGAGGAGGCCGATGATTGAAATCCAGTAGATGCCGATCAGCACACTGC
>JBAPYY010000543.1:0-3661 GCA_049284975.1 Occallatibacter sp. | reverse complement strand
CACTTGTAGTGGTCCAAAAGAGTGCATGGAAAATGCAACGTTCTTTCGGTGATCTCAGCGAATTCATCCAATGCACACGCGAGGACGTTCTGCGTGGCAGGCATTGCGAGGACGAGAAGCGCCAACGCGACCAACGCGGCATTGACGAAAAGCCTGCGGCGATTCATAGCGCGGTGCGTCATGCTTCCTCCTCGGTGAGTTGGCGCGCAATCTGCGGAATGATGGCAACCCATTCCTGGCCGGTGCGCTCGATGGCTTCCGCGAGGGTGTAGTCAAACTCCTCAAGCCAGTCGGCGCGGTTGAGCACAAGTGCGACGGCGACCTTCTCGCCGGTGGACTGCACGGCCCAGGCACTATGGCCGCCGCGCTTCGCTCCTCTCGCCTTATTGAGCAAGTGGTTGTATCGATCATTTGATATACTCATCGCCCTGTTTCTCTCTTCACAGCGTAGGGTCCATACGATGTTCCGCATAGGACGGAATAAGGATGTCGCGGCCCACGTATACACGTGCGCGCGAGCCTTCTTTGAGCGTGATGATGGGCAGACGGTTGAGGAAGTGATTCAATACCTGCTCGCCCTCCGCCGCAGTCTGTTCAGAGATACCGTTGCGAATCTGTGTCGAGGGATCGAGGACACTGCTGTTGTTGCCGATCTGCGCCAAGCCGCCGAGGCCGCCAATGGCCGCCGCCGCGCCGAAGGCCATGAGATACCCGTGATCGACTTTGGTGGCGAGGCCGGTTGTGCCCAACGGATCGAGGCCAATGTACTTGTCGAAGTCGAGCGAAAAGCCGTCCGGGCAAACGGCGCGGTGGAAGGTGACGAACATCTTTCGCTGCTCACTGTTGCCCACGCTCTGCACCGTACCGATCAGGCGGGTGCCTTGCGGCATGAGCAACTGCTGATGGTCGTGCGAGTAATAGTCGGTAGTCAGCATGACCAGAATCGGCCCGCTGAAGCCACCGTCAATGTGGTTGGTAACAACACCCTCAAAGACAGTGCCCTCGAAGATCCGGTAGAGTCGGCCCTGATACTGGTCGAACTGATACGGTCCCATCGGATCGGCTTTGGCGGTCGCTTTCATCTGCGCGGTGGTGGGTTGGACAGACTCCGCGCCGCTGGTCACGTCAGTAGTGGCCCTACCCTGCGACGTTTCCGCCGCTGGCGGGACCACAGATGTGGTGGCGGGAGTCCCGCTGGAATGCTCGAAATCAAGCGCCACGGTCCCGCTGTTGATGGCATCCTGCTTCAGCTTCTCCCGCGCCAATGCTTTTTGTTTCGCCTCGGCCTGGGCCTCCGAAACATTGGAGGTGTGTTGCGGTGCATCGGGACTGCCGCCGTACACTGTGTCCCGCTGCGCCGAGGTCATCGGCGCGGCGTTCGCGTATTCGGGACCGGGAGCGCCTTCGGTGGCCTGGAGTTGTTGCATGGCCGCCATCAATTGTTGTTGGCGCTCGCGCTCCTCGGCATCGTGTTTGGCTTGCAACTGCTGTTGTGTCTCGAAGCTCGATACCTGCTGCGCATTCGGCGAAACCGGGCGCATCTGTAAGCTGCTCGCGGGGGCCGCCTTCTTGTTGCCACGCAGCAGGCTTGATACATTGGCGATGCCGAGTATGGCAAGAATTGCCACCAGGGCAATCACCACGGGCATCCCCTTACGCAGCGGCTGCTTTGCTTCCGGCTGCTCGGGAACGGTAACAGGAGAATTCTGATTCGTTTCCGTCATGGCTATTTCGTGCCTCCCACGCGATGGAACTCAACTTTCTGCTTACCGATGGCGAGATACCCGTGCTCTAACTGCTTGGGCACGGTATAGAGACCAGCGTTGAAATCGAAGTTGATAAGAGAACCTTTCTTGTCTTTCAGTTCGTAAAGTGCTGGTGTTTCCTGGAAGACTCCTCGCAGATAGGTAAACTTGTCGTCCCGCCAGATTTGCTGGAGCCCGAGTTCCTTGGCCTTCTTCTCGTCCCACACGTAATCGAAGTGCAACGAACCTGGGTACTCGCCGCGGTACTGCTCCGCCTTGGTCTGCTCGGCCTTGAGTTCCGCGGCCTGAGCGGCTTTCGCGGTAGCAGCTTCCTGTTTTGCCTTATCCAGTTCTGCCGCAGGCACGAATACAGGAAGCTGCGCCAGACGGTCTTTGGCGGCCTGGTCGCTGGGATTGATGAAGACCTTGGAGTCGAAATGCGAATCGGGATCATTCGATACCTCGCGCAACTGGAGCGTGTACTCATTGCCGTGATCGGAGACGATGTGAATGTCGGTCGAAGCATTCGCAGTTCGCGGCTTTACGCTGATGAAGCGGCTGGCGACATGACCGCCGTCGAAAACCCAATCGACGGTATCGCCGGCAAAGACATTGGCGACCTTCTCTTCGGCTGGCAGGACAATCAATGTCGATTGGAGCAAGCCCGCACGCACCTGCGGTGGCGTCTCTGCTTCGGTGACCATGACGGTGCGCGGCGCGCTGGGTTGAAGTGGATGCGGATCGGTCGCGGCGTGAAGTTGGCCGGTGGCCAGCATCAGCCCGAGGCCGATGGAGACAGGAATGGGAGGTCTCATAGCGTTCGTGTCCTTTCTGTGGTGAGTTTTCGGTTATGCGGTTTCACCCTGGGCAAAGCGTGCGATGCCCTCGGTGAGTCCGTACTTGGAGATCAACTTCGACCGCCGCACGCGGTCTTTCGGCTTGGTCGAGAAGGCCGCGTAGCTGCGGCTGTCGAGATTGAGTCGGACCACTTTCGTTAGTCCGTCGCGGCGCATGTACAGACCTTCGCGGTCCTGCAAGCTCTCGAAAAGCGCGAGTTGTTGCTCATTCATCTTGAAGAGTTCCGCATAGCGTTTGCGGTTGAACGTGGCGTCTTTCAGGAACAGAAACGACGTGCAGGAATTCACGATGCTGTCGGCGTTCGCGCCCAAGTCTTCGGCGGACTGGCCGATCATGGTGACGCCACCAAGATTCTTACGAACTGTTTTGATCGAAGCGAGAGCGCCTTCGAGCAACTGCCGGTTCTTCATCGAAGAGAAGATTTCCTCGATGAGGATGTGTTTCGGCACTCCAAGATTGACGGGATTGTAAAGAACGTCATTGATGCGGCGCAGAAGCCAGACCATGACCGGCTCGATCAGGTCGGCGTACTGCTCGTTGTTCACGCCCTGGAAGTCGAAGCATTGCAGACGAGACAACGCGAGGCTGTCCTCCACGTTGTCGAAAACTGCGTGATAGACACCGTTGCCAACCCACTTCGACAGATACCTGTCTAATTTCTTGGGCAGGAAAAGATTCGACAGGCGGCGGTTCTCCGGGTCGAGCAGGTACATATCCCGCACGGCCTTATGGATCACGTCGTCATCTTCGGGTTCCAACTCCGCTCCGCCGTTCACGAGCAGCAACTTCACGAACGAATAAAGAAAGGTGATATTGCTTTCAGTTGGCTCCAGCGCGAAAGGATTGACGCGCGGGCCGTCCTTGCCGATGCGGTCAACCCTGCCGCCATACAGTTCGACGACGCTTTCATAGCTGCCGCCGATGTCGAAGATATACGTGAATCCGCCGTACTTCTGCTCGTGTGCGATGGCCAGATTGCCCTGCACCGATTTACCGGTTCCTGTAGGCCCGAGAATGAGCATGACGCGCACACCGTCCACATACACGTCCTGAAAGAA
>JBAPYY010000542.1:0-11267 GCA_049284975.1 Occallatibacter sp. | reverse complement strand
AACAGCTTGGTGGGCAGCATCTTCATTCCGGCCTTTTCCGCCTCTCCGCTGTGGTCGATCAAAGCGAACAGCGTGACGCCTTTCGCATCGAGAATTCCCTTTAGCCGATCCACCGTCTGGTCAACTGAGTAATTGCTGGGAAAATCGACGATCCCTTTGCCTCCACTGAGTGTCATAGGCACCTCCTGTCCGCTTGTTGGTTGCGAATGAGTTGAATGTTGGACTGAGACGAGATAGATCGCCATCGCCAGCCCGACCAAGCCCAAAAAGATCGCAATCGCGACCGGCTGCATGGAAGAGTGAAGATGTGAAGCTTCGCCGCGATCCAGCTCCCGGACCAATTGGACGTGATTCCACGCGGCAGAGAGATTCACGAATACGCCAACAGCAATCAAGGCCGTGCCGAACCAAAGGGACAATCCGTATGAATGCCCCATGGCCAGGCTCTGCATAAATTGGAGTTGCTGAAGAAAGAGCCCGAAGCGGGCCACAACAAAACCGAAACCCATCAGCGCCAGGCCTGTGCGAATCCATGCAAGCAGGGTCCGTTCAGCAGCCAGATAATCGCTGAGACCGGCCCCCTGTCCTGCATTTGCTCGTATTGTCATGGTGGTCGCCTCCTGCCCTCTCGGCAAAAAGCACTTACCAGAATCCGGCCGCCAGCCGTCCTGCACCTATTATGCCCGGTCAGCCTCCCGCTACAAAACTGAGCCAACACTTTGCGGATATAGACCGCTTGTGCGAGGTCACAGCAGCCTCAGCCGCACAGATACCTCTCGCGACTTACTCGCCCAGCAGCCGCACCACATGGTTCACAATCATCAAGTCCTCGGCCGGCGGAATCACGCGCACCGTAACCGGCGAGTTTTCCGCGGAAATAACCGCCTCCCCGCGAACATTGTTGCGCTTGGGGTCGACTACGATGCCCAGCGCACCCAGCCCGGCACATATTTCCGCGCGCGCGTTGATGTCGTTTTCGCCAATGCCGCCGGTGAAGACCAGCATATCCAGCCCGTTCAATTCCGCCACGTAACTGCCAATCCACTTGGCGATCGTCCATGTGAATTTGTCTACAGCCAGCCGCGCCTTGGCGTTGCCGGCGTTGATGGCCTCGCGCAGATCGCGCATGTCGTTAGAGAGTTCGCTCACACCCAACAGGCCCGACTTCTTGCTGACCACGGTCTCCAGTTTGTCGGCTGCTTCAGCGGCGCTGGGCGTCGTCTCGGCGATCTTTTTGAGAATGAATATAACCACGCCGGGATCGATGTCGCCCGTTCGCGATCCGCTGATAATGCCGCCGGTCGGCGTCAGGCCCATCGAAGTGTCCAGACACTTTCCGTTGCGGATAGCGGAGATGGATGCGCCGTTGCCCAGGTGGGCCACAATCAGTTTTTCCGGCACGTTCGGCTGCAACTGGTAGATGATCGACTCATACGAAATGCCGTGATAGCCGTATCGCCGCACGCCCATCGCGGCATACTCGGCGGGGATGGGCATGTGCGTAACCACCTCCGGCATTGTGCGATGGAAATAGGTGTCGAGCACCGCAAAATTGGGAACGCCGGGAAACAATTTCAACGCTTCGCGCATGATGTAAACGGCAATGGGCGTATGCAGCGGCGCCAGAGCCTCGTAGCTCTCGATCTCGTCGATGAGCTGGGGCGTGATCAGCTGGTTCTCGTTGACCGTCGGCCCGCCGCAAACGGTGCGATGACCAATGGCCGCAGGGGCAGGGAAGTCCCCGGTGTGAAGCGCGTCGGCGACCATCTTGAAAGCCACGGCACGGTCGGGCAAAGCCGGGGTCTGATCGACCAGCTTCTTGCCGTCGGCGTCCTTGATCCAGAACTTGCCCAGATCGGTGCCGATACCGTCGACCGCTCCCTCGAAAAGTTTGCGCCGCTCGTCGCCGCCAGCCTCATAGACAGAAAACTTGATGGAAGAAGAACCACTGTTCAAAACCAATACGGGCAATGAAGCCATAAATGAAATCCCCTTGAGACGGACTGAGCCGGGGGTTTCAACCCCCGCATAAAGCCAGCAAGATCAATGCGGGCTTTAGCCCTGGTTAAGCTGAAGAATCAGCGAGTTAGTAAGTTGCCAAGTTCAGAATTATCTTTCAAGAGCTCGCTTTGTGTCAGTCTGCTCTGTGTCAGGGCACGACTTCAGTCGTGCCGAAGAGAGCCAAATAACTGCAGGGCTTTAGCCCCTGAGAAATCTCTGGGTGCCCCATCCTTCGCGCACTTTGCGAAGGGTGGGATACGCAAGTCAGCTCTTCGGCCAGCGCCAATCCTTGATCTCCGGCAGGTCGTCGCCGTTTTCAGCCACATACAACTTGTGCCGCTGAATGGCCTCGGAGTACCATTGCTCGGCCGCGTCAACTTGCGCTGCCATTCGCGGCACACGCTTGATGGCGTCCAGTGCCAACTGGAACCGGTCGATGTTGTTGAGCACGCACATGTCGAAGGGCGTTGTCGTGGTGCCCTCCTCTTTGTATCCGCGCACGTGAAGATTGTCATGGTTGTGTCGCCGATACGTAAGCCGGTGAATTAGCCACGGATAACCGTGGAACGCAAATACGGTCGGCGTCTTGGGCGGAAATATCTGGTCATAATCCTCGTCGGCCAATCCATGCGGATGCTCCGACGGCGGTTCCATCGCCATCAAATCCACAACATTGACCACGCGAATGCGAAGATCCGGCGCCAACCCGCGCAATAGTGTGACAGCGGCCAGCGTCTCCAGCGTAGGCACATCGCCCGAGCAGGCCATCACCACATCGGGCTTGCCCGCATCATTCGATGCCCACTGCCACACGCCTAATCCAGTGGTGCAATGCGCCACGGCCTCATCAATCGATAGCCACTGCGGCGCCGGTTGCTTGCCTGCCACAATTAGATTGATATAGTTCTTGCTGCGCAGGCAATGATCGGCCACGGAGAGCAAAGTGTTCGCGTCCGGCGGGAGATAAACCCGCACCACCTCGGCCTTCTTATTGACCAGGTGGTCGATGAAACCCGGGTCCTGGTGCGAGAACCCGTTGTGGTCCTGGCGCCACACCAGCGAACTGAGCAGGTAATTCAGGCTCGCAATCGGTTTGCGCCACGGAATCCCACGTGTCACCTTCAGCCACTTGGCGTGCTGATTCGCCATCGAATCGATGATGTGAATGAACGCCTCATAGCAACTGAAGAAGCCATGACGGCCAGTCAGCAGATAGCCTTCCAGCCAGCCCTGGCACATGTGCTCGCTCAGGATCTCCGTCACCCGGCCCGTCTGCGACAGGTTCTCATCCACCGGCAGCGTCGCGGCCATCCACTCTTTGCCCGTTCCGGTGATCACGTCGCCGATGCGATTCGACGCCGTCTCATCCGGTCCGAAGACGCGAAAGTTTTTCTGAGCCTTGTTGGCTTCCATCACCGCGTGCAAGAGTTGTCCGAGAACGCGCGTGGACTCGACATCCGCCTGGCCGCGACCTTCAATCTTCACGGCAAACTCGCGGAAGTTGGGCATCTTCAACGGCTCCAGCAGCAGCCCTCCGTTCGCATGAGCGTTCATCCCCATGCGCCGCCGTCCCTTGGGCGCTATCGCGGCCAGTTCCGTGCGGAACGCGCCTTTTTCGTCGAACAATTCTTCGGGCTTGTAGCTGCGCATCCACTCTTCCAGCAATCGCAGATGGTCAGGCTTTTCGCGCAACTCGGCAAACGGAACCTGGTGTGCGCGCCAGGTATTTTCTACCGGCTTGCCGTCTACGAATTTCGGCCCGGTCCAACCCTTGGGCGTGCGCATAATCAGCATCGGCCACGCCGGACGCTCTATGGTTTCGCCCTTTGCCACCGCTTCGCGCGCCGTCCTTTGAATTTCGGCAATGCGGTCGAAAATTTTATCAAAGACCGCCGCGGCCTGTTGGTGCATTGTTTCCGGATCGTTGCCTTCCAGCGTGTACGGCTCGTAGCCGTATCCACGCATCAGATTCTCCAACTCCGCGTGCGGAATCCGCGCAAGTACCGTCGGGTTGGCGATCTTGTAGCCGTTCAAATGCAAAATGGGCAGCACCGCTCCGTCGGTCGCGGGATTGAGAAATTTGTTTGAGTGCCAACTTGTCGCCAGCGGCCCAGTCTCGGCCTCGCCGTCGCCCACCACACAAGCCACAATTAGATTCGGATTGTCGAATGCCGCGCCGTAAGCGTGAACCAGCGAGTAGCCCAGTTCGCCGCCTTCGTGAATCGATCCCGGCGTTTCCGGCGCCACGTGGCTGGGAATCCCATACGGCCAACTGAATTGCCTGAACAGGCGCTTGATGCCGTCCCTATTCTGCTCAATGTGTGGATAAATCTCGGAGTACGAACCCTCAAGATAAGTATTCGCCACCAGCCCCGGCCCGCCGTGTCCCGGCCCGATCACGTAGAGCATGTCCAGGTTGCGCTCGTTAATCAGCCGGTTCCAGTGCACGTAGAGAAAGTTCAGTCCCGGCGTGGTGCCCCAGTGACCCAATAGACGCGGCTTCACGTCGTCCAGAGTCAGCGCCCGCTCCAGCATCGGGTTGTCCTTCAGATAAATCTGCCCAACGGACAGATAGTTGGCTGCGCGCCAGTAGGCGTTCATCTTGGCCAGCAGCTCAGGGCTCAGGGGACCTTTACTCGTAGCTTCGCTCATTGTGACCTCGCAAGGGCAACTTCTGCTAACACTTAAAAGCCTAGCAGTTGCAGGTCACAGAGCTGGGTGATTGATGTCACAACCAGGTGAGACGCCGGTTCACACTGTGAAACGTGTCTAAGTCGTTCATGTGCGTTTGTGTCGCGGATGCGCCAGGGAAAATCCGATTCAGCCGATGTTTTGAAAGGGCACGGATTTATCCGTGCCACAAAGGCCGCAAAATAAATGTGGCCTTTAGGCCCTGAGGGAAGGTTTCTCTGACGGAATCAACCTAATTAGGGCCTCCCTAGAAAAAACGCTTCAACTTGAGGATCTTCGACTCGAAGCCGTACCACAGCGCGGCGGCGAGCGCGGTGGAAACCGCCAGCCGCACAGCTACGACCGCCAGGTTTCCAGTAATGCCGTAGGGTTTCATCCACAGGTCAAACCAGCCGAAAAAGATGAATGCCATGATGTGCGTCATGTAGAGTCCATAACTGATGCGGCCATAAAATGCTAGAGGCCCGCGACGCAGTATCGCGCTCAGCGGATTGCGCGCTCCGGTTGAAACAATCAGTGCTAGCGCCGCGCCGGCAAAGCCCACAACGAGCGCTGAATCAAGAAAGGCCGTTCCGCCCGCAATTGTGGCCGCAGCGGTAATTCCCAGAACGAAAGCTCCCAGGCCAATTCCGAGCCAAACGCGGCGGCTGAGTCTGATCGTGTAAAGCCCCAGCGCAAGCAAACTGCCCAATGCTATGCCGTCCAACTTGATCAGAGTGTGGTTGGGTGTGAGCCATGGATGATGTCCAAGGCGCAGCAGCGGCGAGCAGACCAGCGCCGCAGTCAGAACTCCCGCCAACATCCACGGTCGGCGCAACCAGCGGACCAGCGGCGCCCAAACAAAGTAATACTGCTCTTCGACGGCCAGCGCCCATGTGGGGCCAATGGCCGGAGGCAGCGCCAGATGAAAGAGATTCTGCACGAAAAAGATGTAGGCCAGCCATGGCGCAACCTTCACAGCGCCCCATACGCTGGGGCCGATAAACCACGGTGCATTCAGGTACACCACCACCAGCACCAGCACGTACACCGGCCAGATGCGCAGCGCCCTGCGCGCGTGGAAGTTGTGAAAGTAATGCGGCTTGTCCCGCGCCCCCAGCAGGTTCGCAGTTATCAGAAATCCGGAGAGGACAAAGAAGACATCGACGCCCGCCCATCCCCACTGCGCGGCGTAGTGAATCCATGTGCCTTTGAGCAGCGGATCGCAGTGATAGAGCACCACTGCTAGAATCGCCAGGCCGCGCAGGCCATCGAATTCCGGCAAATAAGAAGGGAGCCAGGTTGGACGTTGGGTGGGCACAGTAGAGGTCAATTCGGCTTCAATTCGGTCACTGGGCTCGTCTGACGATATCGTTCCTTATCTACCCATTCCCAAACGTCGTCTTCGTTTACCTCGTATGCTTTGGCAACATGGCGCACGATATCTGTGATCAAAATTCCATACTGATGGTACGTTCGCTCTTTGGGATAAAGGTGAGTCTGAATATTTCCATCATCATTTTCAAAGCAAATGACTATAGGGTTCTCGATCTTCAGTTTCTCAATCTTCATAAACTCTCTCATTCCCTTCGGGCGCCTAGGCCCCGATTCTGAGACCTAGGAAAGCCGGGTGCCCCATCCTTGCGACGTTTTTGTTTTTGTCGCAAGGGTGGGAGACGATCATGCTTCAATTCAGCTCGAAAAAACTGACCCCTGACCCCTGATCCCTGTTCTCACCCCGCCGCCAGTTGCTTAGCTCGCTCGGTCGCCCGCATCACGGCCTTGATGAGCGTAACGCGCAATCCGCCTTCTTCCAGTTCCAGAATTCCGTCAATTGTGCAGCCCGCCGGAGTGGTGACAGCGTCCTTCAGCAGGGCAGGATGATAGCCGGTTTCCAGCACCATCTTGGCCGCGCCGAATGTCGTTTGCGCGGCCAGTTGTGTGGCCACGTCGCGCGACAAGCCCACCTTCACGCCCGCTTCGGCCAGCGCCTCGATGATGATGTAAATGTAAGCTGGCCCTGAAGCCGACAATCCGGTTACGGCGTCCATGTGTTTTTCGTCCACCACCACCGCGCGGCCCACGGTCTCAAAAATGCGTACGGCCATTTCCATCTGCTCTGCGCGGACATAGCGCCCCTTGCACAATCCAGCCGCGCCAGCGCCCAGCGCCGAGGGCGTGTTGGGCATAGCGCGAATCACGCCAATCTCCATGCCGGCGGCCTCTTCAATGGCGCGCGTCTTTACAGACGCCGCAAAAGAAATCAGCGTTTTAGCCGGTGTCAGCGCAGGTCGAATCTCTGCCACCAGGTCCGGCACTTGGAATGGCTTCACGCCCAGCAGAATCAAATCCGACTGGCGCACCGCCTCCAGATTGTTGGTTGTCACCTCCACGCCCCACTGCGTGCTTAAGGCCAGCGCGCGGTCGGCGTGGCCGACGGTCGCGTGAATCTGGTCGGGTGCGAAAAGGTTCTCTTTCAGGAAGGCTTGTAACAGGATGCCGCCAATCTTGCCGGCGCCGAGAACGGCTACGCGGACGTGGGGAAGTTGCGCGGGTACCTCGGTGGCCTCAACGGCTATCTCTGCCATCTTTTGTCCTCTTCCTCGATTCCTGATTTTGAATGAGAATGCTGCAACTTACACGTATGCTGGGGGTGTCCCAGGTCTCGTTGTTTAGACCTGGGAGGCTCAAACCTGATGCGGTGCGCTCTTACTGGTGGAGCAGTTCCTCGTTTCCGAGGAAGTTCTGAATTGCGTCGTCTACCTTCTGGTTGATGTCGGCCGTCGGCCAAGCCGCGTTCATCACCAGATAACCGCCGGGCAGTGTTAAAGTCTTCTGTTTGCTGGCGAATGAGTCCAGAACTGTTGTCACCCATGCGCGGGTTTCCAGATCATAAATCCCCGCACCAGCGCCTTGCGGCAGCGGGGTGCGCAGGTTGGCGATATTCTCACCCGCGAAAACCAGTGCTCTGGTCTCGGCATCGCCTTCCGCGCGGCTGGTATTGAATGTGGCAGTGAACAGCAGGCCGTCCGGCGAATCTACCGCGCCCTTGCCTTCGTCCTTTGCGGAGGCGATGTTGCCGCTTCCATGAACGATCACAACTCCGGTATTCTTCTCGTTCTCTTTGCCGAATGACCCAACGGCTCGTTTGAGCTGTTCCCCGCTGGGTACGCCGGCTGCATAGGCTCCGGCCAGTTTACGCGAGGCCGCCAGCGGATCCGTGTCGCCTGTGCCAGTCGCCATGTCGTCCTTGGTGATGGCAAGCGTCTTCGAGTAATCGACTTCCGTCGAAGCAACGTCCGAAACCGACTCCAGCACCAGCCGGGCGCTATACGCATTCATATGCCCAAAGCCGCCAAACCCAACAATCTTGCCTGACTTATCGTAGGGGATTGCGGCCTTCTCGACCGCGTCTACCCTACCCACCAGCGTAGCCGTCACTTCGTAACGGTTGCATCCCAGGCACATCCCGCCCTTCTTGAAGGGCGTAGCCAGCAGGGAATCGAATTGCTTGAAATCCTTGTTTTTCGTGTCCAGTGTGACCGGCGTCCGCTGAACCGCGGGAACGTCTCCTGCAAAGTTACGCGCCGGCTGAAGATGTACCATCACTGCCGGGCCCGCCTTGGCCTTTATGCCTTCCGGATAAGAAAGCCAAATGTTCTTGTTCACGTTAATGCCGCAGTCGGTGCCCTTCACCACAAATTGATCGAATCCGGCATACACCGTGCCTTTGATACGCACGATCTTCCCGTTAAACGACTGAGGATTATCCAGAATGTTGCAGACGGTCGTATCCACTGTCTGCGCACACAGGCAGCTGGCGAATCCTAAGACAAAAACCAATGTAACGAAACGCTTCATCACAATCTCTCCAGTTGATGCAATAGCCCGCAAAAGCAGCGAACGTGAGCCAGTAAGCTGCTGTAAAGGGACATTACAGGCTATCACGTTTGGCGGGCGAAAAAGATGAGGGCACGGAAGCATCCGCGCCCTCGGCCGTACAAGAGCATCAACTTCAGAATCGGACAGACAGGGTGCCACTGATCGTGCGCGGCGCGCCAACCTGCAGCGTGTTGTTGTTCACCGACAGCGGATCGCTGTAAATGAACCCGTTGGTGCCGATGGAGGCATAATACTGCGAATTCAACAGGTTGGTGGCGTTTATCTGGAGCTTCAGATCCTTGAAAGCACCCAATTCTTCGCGCTTGTAGCCGACCCCGGCCTCGGTCTGAAATCTGCCGCCGACGCTCCCGTCGTTCGAGTAGGTGAAGTAGCGCGTAGACATATAGTCGGCGCCGATGTGGGCAAAAGCGCCCCGCTTATGCCAGTCCAGCGCCGTTTTGTACATTCCCTCCGGCGAGTCCACATTGACCTTACCCTTGGTGTAATAGGTGCAAGTGTCGTTGGCGCATGCGGTGCTGTAATAGTTCACGTTATCGTCGTAGGTGGATTTGCTCCATGTGCCGCCGTTGTACAGTGAGACATCCGGCCCCAGGTTAATCGTGATCGCGGCATCCGCGCCGTTGGTAGTCACGCCGCCGGCGTTGCCCAAAATCGATGCGTAACCGGCGATGCCCGAACCTTGCGCAAAGGCCAGCAACCGGTTTTGGAAGTTGACGTGGAAAAGACTCACCTGCGCCGCGGCCTGGTGTGTGTTTAGACGATAGCCGGCCTCTTCGGTCCACGAGGTCTCAGGCTTCAGCGTGGCAACCGCATAGTTATAGCTGGCCTGCGTGGCATTCCAGGGTGAGGCGCCGTAGCCATAGCCGCCCGGCTGGTAAGCGCGCACGTTGTAGGCTACATCGCCAAAGATTTCGCTACTTTTGTCGAACTTGTAGTTAGCTCCGAACTGGGGCAGGATCGGCTTGCCCGAGGTGAGCTGCCCCTGCGCATATTTTCCCGCGTAGTATCCGAGACCGCCTTGGAGTGTGGGATCGGCCATGATCGGCGGATTTGACAGGAAGGTAGTCGACAACTCTCCATCAGTGGTGGTCTCTGCCGTTTTGAAGCCCGCCGAAAGCGCTAGCTTGTCGTTCACCCTGTACTGATCCTGCAGGTGGATCTGATAGACGGTGGTGTTGAAGCCGTATTCCCACTGGGTGAAAAAGGGATGGACTGGGAAGTCATAGAGCGACTGCATTGGGCTGGTGAGACTGGTGGGATAGTAGCGCCGCGCCAGGTTCCACTTTTCGCCTTCAAACCAGAAGCCGCCTTCGATCTTGTTGCGCCCATTCTCGTATGCCAGCGATGTAATCAAGCCTCCGCGGTTGATCTGATATTCCGATGTGCGTTCAGAGATCGGTGAAACAAAGGAGGCGTAAGTGTTCGTGAAGATGTCGGTGTAAGTCGGCACGTAAGGCGTGAACCACAGGCCGCGGCCGTCGTCGTGGTGGCCGTAACCGGTCACCTTGAGGGTCAGGTGATCGGTGAGCGCCTGCTTGTAGCTGATGCCCCCGATTTGGTCCTTGCGCAGTCCCGCGCCGCCATAATAACCAGCGTCGCACGGGTCGTCGCTGGACGGTAGGCTGTTTACCGGCGCCGGATAGCTTCCCACGCCGTCGCAGGCAAACGCAGCCTGAACCGACTGCGGCCAGTTGCCGTAGTTATCCCAGTTATAGCCGAGCTGTTGAACCCAGACTTTGTTTACGTCCTGGTAATCGACTTCGCGGCGATCCGAGACGTCGGCAAAGATTGATAGCACGCCATTGCTGCCGACGTAATGCACCAGCTTGCCGTTGAGCTGCCAGTAGTTCTGACCGATCTGGCCGTGACCTCTCCACTTGTCGGTGAGGTTGTAGGCGCCGCTGAGATAAAACTTTGTGTGGCTGGGCAACAGGCCGCTTTCAAACTTGGCATAGGTGCGATAAGCGCTCCAACTGCCCACGGTTTGGTTTACGGTGAAGCTACGCTTGTCGGAGGGGTCCGCAGAGTAGAACTGAAGCGTCCCGCCCAGGTTGCTGTTGGAGGCGGTCTCCAGCGCGCCGGTGCCCTGCGAGAGCACAATGCGGCCGATATTCTCGTCGGTAATGGCGCGGCTGATGTGCAGTCCGTTCCAGTTGCCGTAGGACATATCGCCTAGCGGAATGTCGTCGAGCGTGAATCCAAGCTGGTTCTGATTGAAGCCGCGCACCGAGATGCGCACTGCCCACTCATAAGAGCCGTAAGGATCGGCGGCCTGGAAGTTCACGCTGGGAAGCTGCGCAATGCTCTTGATGGGGCTGGTCCCTGGCGCTTCCTCGATGAGCGCGGGCGCTTGCAATTCCTGTTCGACGCGAAACTCGCCGGGCGCGGTTACCACAACAGTTTCAGTGGTGGTAATCTTCGGCGGCTGCGGGGTTGAAGCCGCGGGAGCCTCGGCAGAAGGCCCTTGGGCAGCGGCAACCGCCGCGCCGAAGAGAACAATCAGCGTTAGATGTTTAGAAAAATAGCCTCGAATCATGATTCACCTTTCTTGGAGCGCGCTCGCCGCGCTGTGCGCGCAGTGTGCGAGTGAAGGGATGCGCATGACCTTTGCAGGCCTCGCTCCCGTTTCCCGTCCGGCATGGACTTGCCGATGGCAGGCACAAGATACGCATAGGTAATCGCAGGGATAGCCC
>JBAPYY010000541.1:0-1872 GCA_049284975.1 Occallatibacter sp. | reverse complement strand
CGCTGGTATCTGGCCGGCCGAAGCGCCTCTGCAGGACTTCGACCTGTGATTCAATTCGACCGGCACGGTGTTAACCGTTCGATACCAGAGCGACAAAGAACTCGGAAAGATTTCTGAAGATATTCTCGCCCGGGAGTTCCAAGAGAAACTCGGGCTGCCTTCTATTACCCTGGTTGCGCAGCGCGTTCCTCAATCCCGAAAGCTCACCAGGAGAGTGAAGCGGGAGCCGAACCAACCGGGTAGCCCTCCGGGCGTGTAGACCATGTCAAACGCTTGTATAGCAGGGCAACTTTCAAGGAATCTTTCCCATCCTTTTCAAAAGCGGCGCCATTAGTCAGGCCTTGCAGGAATACTAAGAAGGCGACAAAGAGGTCACGTGTGCTTAGATGGCACCGGACTCTCGATGGTGGGTGAGTGGCTGGTCAAAGTGAGGTCAACTTCCTCAATCAATTTTGATGCGGTATTTGCTGACACCCAGCCATCGTGCATCGCTTGTTCGATTGCGCCCTTCTCTGCGCTGTTGAGCCGTGCCCGCGCCACCCGGAATTCATCAGAAAGGCGGTCCTGGTTATCGCCGAGAATGGAGTCGATCGCTGTATTCGCACTCTCCAATCTCGCGTCGAGTTCGTTGCGTAGTTGTTGGTGGACCGGGCGGGAGATTAATTGTTTGTTTGCGATATCCTCGAGTTCGGCAACGGCCGACGCAATCGCAACCTGGCGGACGCGGGAGCGTGAATAGTCGTCGTCACTGCGCTCTCCGATCCCAAGCAAGCGAATGAGCGGTTTCAAAGTGATCCCCTGAACGACAATTGTGAACGCGACGACTCCAAACGTTAGGTTCAAGAGTTGATCTCGATAAGGAAAGTTATTTCCGATACTCAGGACGAGCGCCAAGGAAAGGGCCCCCCGCATGCCTCCCCACACCATGACGTGTTGCCATCGTAAGGGAATTTTGGTCGAGAAGAGATTGCTGAAGGGAACGAGTCCGTATACGGTGAGCAGCCGCGCCGCGAGAACCGCAGCAATCGACAGAACCAACGCCCGCCATATGTGCAACAGACTTCCCATGCGGACTTGAAGTCCTATGAGCAGAAACAAAACGGAGTTAATGAGGAATGACGCGTATTCCCAGAACGACCACAGCGCAATGCGCGTGCGCCAACTCATCCCGGTACGCATTCCGAAATTGCCAATCATCAAGCCCGCTACCACTGTGGCTATGACGCCTGACAAGTGCAACGATTGCGCAAGAAGGTAAGAACCGTACGCCAATATGGTTGTGAGCGTGATCTCGACCTCTGGATCATCGATTCTCTGTGTAAGCCTGCTGAACGCAAAGCCCAGCCCCGCTCCCAAAGCTGCGCCGCCCGCAACTTCGACCGCAAAATCACGAATGCCGGCCAAAATATCTAGACGCGAAGTGGCCACAGCACCAATCAGAATCCCGTACAATACGACCGATGTTCCGTCGTTAAACAGGCTCTCCCCTTCCACCGTGATGGTGAGCCGCTTGTCAATAGACATGTCTTTGAAAATTGAGAGCACCGAGATGGGGTCGGTAGCAGCCACAATCGCGCCAAAAACAAGTGCTACCAGAATGGGAATTCCCAAGACCCAGTGGAGAACATAGCCAGAGATCATGGTTGCCGCGAACACTCCCACGGTCGCAAGCAAACAAATTGAAACAAGGCTTTCCCGCAACTGGCGAATCTGTATCTTCAGGCTACCCTCAAACAAAAGGGCAGGGAGGAAAATGACTAAACTAACGTCCGGTGTCAGCCAATCAGGAGAATGAGCGAAAAGGCCCTGCAGTAAAGGCAGATGAAATGATCCGAGAGCTAAACCTCCCAGAACAAGAGCGACGGTGTAGGG
>JBAPYY010000540.1:0-2106 GCA_049284975.1 Occallatibacter sp. | reverse complement strand
AGGGACCGTGGAAACCACAGCAAGAGCCGGAAACACCTGTGAAGCTGTCGTAAAGCTCCACACGTAGGGGCCGATCAGTTCAGCGCCGCCCGGGCTCGATGCCCCGGTGGTGATCGTGGCGGTATAGGTGGTTCCGTATGCGAGAACGGCAGACGGCGTGAAGGTAGCCGTTGTGCCGCTGTACGCGACGGTTCCAGCGACGGCAGTCCCGCCCGGGCCAGTCACCGTAAAACTTGAGGTGGAGATAGAGGCTGGGCTCATGGCCATGCTGAAGGTCGCGGTGACGGTCGCATTGACGGCGACACCGGTAGCACCCTGAGCGGGAGTTACAGATATAACGCCTGGAAGACTGACTGTTTCTTGACCACAACCGGCCGCAAAAACGACCAGAAGAGCTGCCAGAAAGCACGTGGACAAAGTCCTATATCTGCTCATTTGTACCCCCTCAATCAACTGTGGTGATGCGGTGTCTGAACCGATCGCATTGCCGGCTAGACGAGGAAAGCCGACACTGCGTAACCAATCGAAGATAGCAACATCAGATCGACTAGGCTGTACAAGATTGCTCAACTTTCAGCAGTCGTTTCAGGAACGAGACTTTTTAGATTTGTGAGCAAAATTAAACAGCCGTTTGAATGCAAGAGTGGTAAGTCCTGACACATGCTGTGCGATAGCCCGGGCTGGCTCCCATCATGAATCAGATTTGAGCAACTTTGACCACGAAGGCGCTCACTATCGCGAAGACAATCGTAAGGTGGAATTCTTGCATCCCGCTCAATTCCACGATGAGCGATTGTGACCAGCATTCACGCGCGTGGACGTCCATGATTCATTGTGTGTAACTTTCTTCTCCGCCTGCGAAGCCTCCTCCATTCAAGCTTTGCTGTTGCATGAATCCCGCACAGGAGAACACAATGTCCTTCCCCTCCACGAACGTCGACGCCGTAATTGTCTTTGTCTTCCTCGTTGTTGCTGCAGTTATAGGGTTCCTGCGTCAACGCGAACTCCGCATTCTGGCCTTCCGCAATCGTTGTGGATCAAATTCCAACCGTGCTGTTCATCAGCATGGATCTTCGCGCAATGCCGAGGCAAAACCAGCGGACCGTGAAAGCCGCGTAAACGTACTGAAACTCAACGAATTCTGCGCCGGCGCACGAGAGCGTTTCACCGCCGAGTGGCAGACTGCACAATCCCGCTTCCTTGACTCCCAAGAGGGCGCAGTCACTGAAGCCGACAACCTAATCGATGCGCTCCGCGAGTCCCCCGGCTATCCCAAGGACAGCGTCGAACAGCGTGCCGCGGATATTTCCGTCACTTATCGTCGCGTGATGGAGGACTACCGCGCGGTGTACGACATTACCGTGCGGCCCAGCCAGGATGCATCAAGCGCTGAAGAGCTCCGCGCCGTGATGATCCAATACCGCGCCATCTTCGATAAACTCGCTCAGCCGAAATGATTCGTGTCCCGGGTCCGGTTGTAGGGAGTTTACTGTTAGGTCGCGCGGGAGCGTGTCGGACTGCTCAGACCTCCGCAGAGGTTGAATGCAACTCTGGACAAGCAGAAGCCGACAGCACCTGCAAATCCCCATCCTCAGGAGTTCAACCTTGAAGCCCATTCCCCTCGTTTTGCTCGCAATGGCAACAGCTATTGGGTCCGCGCCAACTGCCTTGGCAAATTCCGTAATCTATGACTGGTCCGTTCTCAGTACCGCCAGTAATGCCATCAGATACATCAATGGCACTGGGACCCTCACCGTCAACAGCGGTACAAACGCAATCACGGGCATCACGGGAACGATAACCGACACCATCGACGGGTTGACAGAACCGGTCAATGGATTGCAGTCTGAGCCGGGCGACACATTTACCCTGATATCGATTCGGCCGGGTGGCCTGGGCCTTGGGAAAGTATACCCACTGCGACAAGAGGCCGATAATCTGAGGTCATTAAGCGAATTATCGTATTGAAGTAGCTCACGGGATAGGAAGGATGGCGGGTTTTTCCGCATTGTCGTCAGGTAATTGGTCGAGCAGAACCACATTCAACAGTGACTTATGTACCTGGATGCGTCCGTTATAGCTGATAAAACCAAGCTTGCGAAAGCG
>JBAPYY010000539.1:0-2521 GCA_049284975.1 Occallatibacter sp. | reverse complement strand
GCTGCCACCTTCAACTGACCTTTGTCATTCCGAATCGGGCTGAAAGTCCGTTGAGGAACGTATTTTTCCCGCTAGAGTGGGACAAGCGAACGCAGGTAAAATGCATTCAGCCGATAATGCGGATATGAAGCGGAACACCACACTCACGCTAGACGCCAGCCTGCTGCGCGAAGCGCGAGCGCTGGCGGCCGAACAGAACAGATCGATCAGCAAGATGCTGGCAGAGCGCCTGAAGCAAATCGTCCGCGGACGGAGAACCTACAGTCGCGCTCGGAACGTGCGCTGGCGCGCCTAAGGAAGGGACTAGATCTGCGATGGGCCGCACCCAGCTCCCGCGATGATCTGCATGAACGCTAGGTGCCTACCCCGCCAACTCCTCTTCCGCTCCTCGAAACAGCGCACGCATCGCCCGGATCACCCACCTCGTCAACACAACAATCACGACGATGAGAATCACCGCCAGCGTCCCCGCCGCATACGGATGTCTGGTCGCCAGCCACGTCAGCCCGATCGCCAGCACGTCCTCGCCCAGGCTTAATGAAATGTTCGACACGGGCTCCGGCGACGGAGTCACCGCCGCCCGCGCCGCTGTCTTGCCGCCATGCGCGATCAGCGCCACCGCCGCGCCCAACAACGTCGCCAGCAATTGATGTTCGGGAGAAAGCTGGGCCGTTGCGCGATAAGCCAGCAATCCCGCCACCGGCACGCGAATAAGGGTATGCAGCGCGTTCCACACCAGATCGAATGCCGGAATCTTGTCGGCAAAGAACTCGACGCCGAACAGCGCGACACTCACCACGATCACCGGCCATCCTGCCAGCAATTGCAACCCGGCAGGCAAGGGAAGATGCCCAAACCGCGCCAGCAGCCCCAATACGGCGACCGTCGCATACAAATTCAGTCCGGCAGCAAATCCAATGGCCACCAGCAGCGCAAACAGCTCACTAGCCGGAATTTGCAGAACATCAAGCATCTCTAGGTTCTCGTCGCCAACCTGGCTGCTAAAGCCAATTCCCGCAAGCCGAACCGCCACAAACTACAAAGGGCCGCTGCAAGAGCGACCCTTCAAACCTTTGAAACCACGCCGGACTTACAGTGTGGACTCAATCTCAAAACCCCACGCTTCCAACAGAGGCTCGGGGATGTACTTCGAGTTCTTATTGCGCCGTGCCCACTCCCGCAGACGAGTCGACCGCAAATACTGGTCCGGAGAGAGTTTGTACTCGCGCACAACCTGCTCGAATTCGGTGATCGTGGGGGTTACCGGGCCAATCGGCTCCGGCTTGCCCCAGTTTGGATTTCCGCGTCTCTTAGCCATGAAAAAGTGCCTTTCCACCCAAGGGGATAAGAATCCTTGCGCCTGCTATCAAGATTCCCCGTTCAGTCACAGGGATTCAACCAAACCCTCACCAAGCCTCGGATTTTCGAATCATGATCTGATCAAACAGATTCGAATACCCAAGCCCGATCCCAATGCCTTATACGGAGATCGTCTATCTTACAGTGCTTTTCCCCTCTAAGTCAACAGAAATTCGCTCTGCAAAACACGAGCAATTGTCTGTAGACGCATGAAAAGTAGACAGTTGTGCAGCAGCTCTGCGGTGTCCGCCGGCCTGAACCGTGGACCGTCCCCAGCCTAGAAAAGCCTACAGCTGCGATTCAAGGCAAGTTCATGCATTACTCTCGTAATCCGCAAAAACCTTTAGACCTTTGCCCTCGGTAGGATGGCGAACTACAGTGCAGAGAGAGTCTTTCCTGGAATTGCGGTCCCCAGCTATCGCAGCTCAGGCAAGGCTCCTGCGGTGTCTTTCGACGGTCCCACCCATGAGCTTGAAATCTTTGTTGCTGTGTTCGGACGAGAAGATCGTGCGGGTATTGCGCCGCGTGCTTGGTGACCTCGAGATCGGAATCGAACTCTGCCCGAACTCCGACACCGTCCTGCGTAAGCTGACTCGCCAGCGCTATGAAGCAATCCTCGTGGACTTTGGGGCTCCAGGTGCAGCGGAGGTTCTCCGCAGCGCGCGCCTTGCTCCCTGCAACAAGCATGCAGTCGCCATTGCCATTGTCGAGCCTGCCATCGGACTCAAGTCCGTTTTCGAGGTCGGCGCTCATTTCGTGCTTTACAAGCCTGTAACCAATGAGCGCACCAAGTCCACCTTCCGCGCCGCCCGCGCTCTGATGAAGAGCGAACGCCGCCGCAATGTGCGCGTGGCCGTGCAGATTCCGGTCGCCATGCACAACAAGCAATCGGGCGCCGAAATGCAGGTGAACACGGTCGATCTCAGCGAAGGGGGCATGGCCATCGCCATGAAAGGCCGCCGCCGTCCTACCGGACGCTGGCAGATCACATTCACTCCGCCCGGAGCCTACAAGGCACTGGAGATTCCCGCTGAATTCGCATGGGAAGGCGCCAAAGAGCAGGGAGGCCTGCGCTTCGTCGATGCGTCTCCCGAGGCGGTCTCGGCGCTGAAAGACTGGCTGGTCAAGAACTCGCCCGAGGCCGAACAGGACGATCCTCCGG
>JBAPYY010000538.1:0-4464 GCA_049284975.1 Occallatibacter sp. | reverse complement strand
GCGAGAGAGAAATTCCCTCGCGCTGCGCCTCCAGGTCCCAGATGGCGTTTTCCAGCGTCGCCTTGGCCATGCGGTTGCCGCGCACCCGGTGGAAGATGTGCAGACATTCGCCGCCGTGGTCGGGCGTTTCTGCCGCTAGCATCGGCGCCAGTTCATTCACAATCACAGCCCAGGCGCTGTCTGTCGATTCCTCTGAGAAGAGTGGACGCTCTCCTGCCGTGCACTCGCCCCAACCGGAGAGCCCTTCTGACTGAATCTCCGCCAGCAATATCCTCCGCTCGCGGGTGACGCCGAAGCTGGTTTCAAAAGGACGCACCAGGGGAAGGTGCACTTCGCGCAGAATGATCGCATCGATTCTCATAGAGTTTTACATTCCTTGGCATTGAAGATTTGCTTCGACCTGAATAAGGGAACCCAACTCGAAAATTCCATTTCCATCCGCGTCGCGCGTGAAGCCAACTACGGCCAGTCCCTGAGAAAATGCCTGCTGAAACCGGCGACGGTTCTCCATCTGAACTGCCTGAGCGCGTTCCCTGTCGGTTTCCGAGGCCTTCCATTCACGGATGGAAGCCGGCACCGCAATTCGCTCTTCGATTTTTTCTTGGATAAAACGTGCGGCTGCCCGGCTGCCTTCGAGAATTGCCTCTACTCTCGGCGAATCCAGCCGCCATTCGGCCACCAGCCGGTCCGTCGGGAGCCCACCTTGCAGTCGAGATGAGGATACACCATAGAAATCCTCCTCGTACCGGCAAGCGATAGCCCCCAGCTTGTGGATATTGAGATAAGCATTTTTGATTTCAAGAGGATCGAAGGTCCATTCCATATGCCGAATTCCGCGTTTTAGTGCCTCCCGGCGCTGTTCCAATTTGAGCTGTACCCCCACGCCGCGGTTTCGGTACCCCTCCCGCACCGCCAGCATGTGCGAGTGAAGATAGGCCTTCGGGCCTTGCTCTGAAGTCTTCACTCCCGGCCACGCCAACGCAAACCCCACAAGCGATTCCGGCCCGCCATCCGCTGGAGTGTTCGCAATCTCTGAATCAAACGCGCCGATCACCTGTCCGCCGATCACCTGCGACAGCAGAAAGGCTTTGCGTGGAAGCACGTCCGTCACGTCGTAGCCCCAGGTCTCGATCTCCAGTTGGACGCAGGCCTCGAGTTCGTCAAAGCCGGAACAGGAGCGAATCACAATCATGGCTGCTCCTCCGCACCGGCTTCCGCCAGCTTCCGCTTTGCAGCCGCCCACAGCGCTTCCAACTCGTCCGGGGAAAGTTCTTCGAGCGGCCGCTCCGAGGCCAACTCCATGGCTTGAAATCTTTGCCGGAAGCGCCTATTGCAGCCGCGTAGCGCCATTTCCGCGTCCACGCCCAGGTGCCGTCCCAGGTTGACCACCGTAAACAGCAGATCGCCCAACTCCGCTTCAACCATCGGTTTGCGCGCCGGGTCGTCCGAGGCAGCCTCGGCCTCCAACTCCGCTGTCTCTTCGACCAGTTTGGGCAGCAAATCTCGCCAGTTGGGCCAGTCAAATCCGGACTTTCGTGCCTTTGCGCCCAGCTTGGCAGCCTCTGCCAGCGCCGGCATTGCCCGCTGCACAGAATCCAGTCTCGACGCCGAAGGCGCGTCCGCTGCATGAAGTGCCTTTTCGGCCAGCTTGATCTCTTCCCAATTGCGCAGCACCGCTGCCGACGAACCTTCGACCGCCGAATCTACCTCGGCCCGATTGCCGGCCGCCCGCGAAGCCTCATCACCAAAAACGTGCGGATGGCGGCGCACCAGCTTGTTGTTCAGGTTGTCAATCACGTCGGCAATGCTGAAATGACCGTCGTTAGCCGCCATCTCGGCGTAAAAAAGCACCTGAAGCAGCAGATCGCCCAATTCTTCCGCCAGATGCGGCCAATCGCGCTGTTCAATGGCGTCGAAGACCTCGTAGGTCTCTTCCAGCGTGTATTTGCGAATGGAATCGAAGGATTGTTCGCGGTCCCACGGGCAGCCGCCCGGAGCGCGCAGTCGCGCCATGATGGCAACCGACTGCTCAAACGACGCCGCCGCCCGCGCCGGATCTGAAGCGATTTGCGGCGCTGAAGCCTCTGCGGCAGTACATTCAGGCGAAGGGTCCATGCACCTTCAGTCTACCTTGCCTATTACCGGGCGTCCCACACGTTGATTCGAGGCCGTATACTCAACCTCGTCTATGATTCGCATTCTTGGAACGATCTTTGCGGGCCTCTTCGGTCTCGCCTTCGGCAGCTTTCTGAACGTGTGCCTCAGCCGCTGGCCCGCGGGCGAAAGCGTGGTCAAGCCGCGCTCCCATTGCCGCCAGTGTAACCGCACGCTCACATGGTGGGAGAACGTGCCGCTGGTTAGCTGGCTTGCCCTGCGTGGCCGCTGCCGCACGTGCCGCACCTGGATCGGCTGGCGCTATCCGCTGGTCGAGTTGGCGGTGGGGGTGCTCTGGGGAACTTTCGCATGGCGCGTTTCTGAGCAGTTTCAGATTTCGGAGATCGCAAATCAACTGGGGATTGTCCCTCCGCACATTGGTTTCATTCCTTTGATCGGAACAATGTTCTTTCTCTGGCTGATCATCGGAATCGCCGTCCTTGATGCTGAGCATTTTTGGATTGCTGATGCTGTCACCTTGCCAGGAATCGCGTTAGGTATTGCGTTCTCAGTCCTATCTGAGTCCGTATTACAGGTGCCTCTACGTGAGCAATCGCCGTTCTGGATTCAGATGGGGAAGCACTTGCTCGCCATCGCCGCAGCCGCTGGCCTCATCCTGCTCATCCGCTGGGTCTATTGGCTCATTCGCCGACGCGAAGGCATCGGCCTGGGTGATGCGAAGCTGATGGCGCTACTCGCCGCGTGGCTCGGTCTTCCGGGCGCTCTGTTGGCCTTTGTTCTTGGCGTAGTTCTGGGAGCTTTGGTCGCCCTCGGTCAATTAGCAATTCCCGCGGCGCGCAACCAGTCAGGACGCTGGGCTCTGAGCAAGCTGCCGCTGGGCACATTCCTCTGCATCGGCGGCATCGTCAGCAGCCTGTGGGGACAGACCATCCTCGCCGCATATCAGCGTTGGGCCGGATTCTGAAAGTAAGTCGGGGAACGCGCAGGCCGGAACAGAGTCGTCCGGCCTGATTTCGTTGCTTTACCTGTCGGTGCAGGAGTAACAAGGGTCGATTGAGGCCTGAATCAGCGGCGTATCGGCAAGCCGCGCACCCTTCACCATCCAGCGGATAGCCGGCATGTTGGCGAAGGTGGGCGTGCGCACATGCACCCGACTGGGGGTTCTGGAACCCTCTTTCCACGAAACGCTGTACATGACTTCCCCGCGTGGCGCTTCGACGCGACTGGTGGCCGTTCCCGTCGTGAACGGGAACTTGTCGTCCCCAGTGTTGATCTCGCCCGGCGGCAACTTCGCGAGTGCCTGACGAAGAATCTTGCAGCTCTCCATAATCTCCAGCGCGCGCACCAGCAGGCGCGCCGTCACGTCGCCGGCGGGCTGCACTGGAACATCGAATTCCATTTCTTCGTAAGCCGCGTAGGGCGCGGCGCGGCGAATGTCCTGGGGCAACCCGGAAGCTCTCGCGGTTGGTCCCACCACGCCGCAGGATACCGCTTTTTCCGTGGTCAGCACACCCACGTTCGCGCAGCGCGAAATTGCCGTTTTGCTGGTTGTGAAGATGGGAATGATAGTGCTCGCCATTCCCGCTTCGAGCGCTTCGACCATCTTGAGAATCGCTTGCGGATCGCTGATGTCGCGATTGACTCCGCCGATGCGGTTCATGGAGTAGTTCACGCGATTGCCGCTGATGGCGCAAAGCACATCCATGACCTGTTCGCGAACCTCGAAGCAGGTCATGAACATGGTCTTGAAGCCCATGAGCTTGGCCGCAACGCCGGCCCATAGCACGTGCGAGTGCAGCCGCTCCAGCTCCGCCATGATGACGCGAATATATTTTGCGCGAGGCGGCGGCGTAAGGCCGGTCAAACCCTCCATCGCCTGGCAAAGCGTAAGCGTATGGATGAATGAGCAGATGCCGCAGACGCGCTCCATCAGCGCTACCACCTGAAAGTAATTGCGCGTTTCGGCCAGATGCTCGATGCCGCGGAAGTTGAAACCGATCCGCAGCTCGGAGTCGCAAACCGTCTCGCCCTCGCAGATCAAGTCCAGCTTGTATGGTTCTTCCAGAGCCGGGTGATACGGACCCATGGGAATCTTGTAGCTCATTTTTTCTCCTGACTCACGGCAACTGCTTCGCGCAGGTTCACGCCCGGAGTATCTCCCTCGCGCAACAGCAGGGGTTCGTATTCGCGTCCCGTAAAGTCGATTCCAAAGCCCTCGTGAATCTCGCGCTCAATCCAATCGACTGCCTCGCACAAGTCGTAAATACTCTCGATGGTTTTACCGGCAAGTTGAAAGGAAAATCCCAGCAACTGGCCGTCGAGGTCCCAATGGTACTCCAGGCGAAAGCC
>JBAPYY010000537.1:0-4201 GCA_049284975.1 Occallatibacter sp. | reverse complement strand
CCCCAATCCAACACGAGTGGCATGACCACCTGAGTCCTCTTAGAGCCTTTTCTTTTTGTGGGTTTATCTCATTAACTAGTATTATTTAGTTATACATACATGATTTTATGGCATGATGCTGACAATTTGATTTGACAATCGTCAGGGCGCATCAGGATAATTCTTGTGCTTAGGTGGTCTGACCACTTTTCGATTGGAATTGATGTAGGAGACGCCTAAGCGACAGTTTCCTCGATTCTCATTTGCCACAAGCGTTTCTGGAGATATGCCATGATGCCCCAATTCCGCCTTGCCGCTGGATTTCTGTCTGCCCTCTGCCTGTTATCACTGCTGAGCGCTGGAGCGCAAACACCGACCACGCCGCCGATGATGGTGCAGGTGCCGTATGTCAGCGTTGCTGCCGGCAACATCACATCTAGCGGGATCGCTGCGACTTCGTTGCCAGCGTCCTGCACGACCGGCATAGCTGCCACTGGCGGGACCAATTATGGCGACGGATGCCAGGCCAGCGCAATGTACCTCTCTACCCCTTACGGTGTTGGAGTTGATAAATGGGGGAATGTTTATTTCAGCGACGAGGGACACATATATGTGCGCGTGATCTATGCAGGCACAGTTACAGTGGACGGCGTGACGAATCCGGCTACAGCCATGATTGAAGCGGCGAATGCGACGCACTCTGGACTGACGCCGGTCGCGGGCAACGTGTATGCCATCGCTGGCGGCTATACCGGAGCGATTGCCAACAAGAATTCCGACGGCAAATACGCCTGTAACAATGTAACAAATGGAACCGGTCCCGACGCGCTGAATTCCAACGGTAGCGGCTGTCCCGCGACCGAGTCCTATATCAAGAAGCCTTACGGCGTTACAGTAGACGGCGATGGCAATGTATTTGTCGTCGATGAGAGCAATTCCCTGATATATCTAGTGCTCGCCAATGCCTCTGATCTGGCTGCGCAGTTGGTGACGCTGGAAAACCCCTCAGTTACCTCGCCGCAGGTTGGTTACAACTACCTGATCGCGAGCAAAACAGGCGGATATCTCGATGGCGTGCTGGCAACTTCGGGTGAAGTGCATGCCCCGTACAACATTGCTGTCGACGCTTATGAGAATCTCTACATAGCGGACACAGGATCATCCTCTGCTCCCGCTTATCAAAACAACGCCATTCGCATGGTGAACGGGCCGAACACCACCAATACGACGACTGCGTGCGGAGGGTCCACATGCGGTCCCGGCTACATGCATACCATTGCAGGAGGAGGCTGCACCGGTTCTGGATGTGCCCAACTGAGCGGCGCGCCCCTATCGAATACAGCGGCTTTGGGAGCTGACTTTTATGCTCCGATTGGGATCGCGGTGGACAGCTACGGCAATGTTTATGTCGGAGATAATGGTGCGGCGGCCTCGGGCGTTCCATCGACTGTGCGCGTGATCTATGCCGGAGGCACGTCGGTCGCGAATCTCATTTGTCTGGAAAACAGCGCAGCCTCCTATTGCGGTTCCAGCCCGTCGCTCACTGCGGGCTATGTCTACACCATCGCCGGAAGCGGAACCTCTAGCGGGAGTTCGGCTAAAGGGAACGGCGGTTTGGGCACTTCGGCAGTTTTTGACAAGATTCAAGGCCTTGCGCTCGACAGCCACAGCAATATCTATGTGGCCGACTACAACAGCAAGGGCTTGATCGCCGAAGTCAACGCGGATACCGGTTTGTTGACGTTTATCTTTGGGGATTCCCCAACGACACCGCTGGGTCTAAATGCAAACTGCGCGACAGGCGCAACGACCGGAAACGGGAGCCAGCCTGTCATGTATGACAACTTTGGCGACGGCTGCCCCGCCACGGAAGCCATTGGGGATCACGTTGAAGGCAATGTAGCCTTTGATTCCTCTGCCAACATTTATCTCGCAGACAGCGGCGACAACCTGATTCGCAAGCTCACGTTCAATGGCAACGTAGAACCCATTGGCACCACCTCGAATAACTTTCTTGTCGGCGGAAACTTCCCGGCGACAACTGTCTCAAGCACTGCGCCTGCTCAGTATCTTGCCTTTGAACTACTGACCGGTTCGTCGAGCGAGACGGCCAGCAGTACCGGCACACCTTTGGTCGCACTCACGCAGGGAATAGCGTCTAGTTCGGAGTTCGCGAATGCAGGAGGGACGGGTGATACATGCACTCCATCTATGACCGCCTCCACTCCGACGCTCACTGGTTTTTCCAATAGCTCCACCGGCACGACCAGCTCTAATACGAGTAACACGACTTGCGTGATTCCTGTCACCTTCACCCCTGCCAAAGCAGGTGTGCGCAGCGGCGCAGTGCAGATTACCGCGACTATCAACAGCAGTTCCGCCACTATGACTCCAGCCTACCTGAACGGCATCGGCAATGGCGCGGAACTGGCCATCGATCCGGGCACGAGTGTCACGCTCGGAAGTGGGAGAAATCCCTTAGGCGTAGCCACCGACTCAGCCGGCAATGCCTATGTTGCCTACAGTAATGGAACCGTTTATCGCACGCCTAACAACGGCGGCGGGTCCGTCGAGATTGGCAGCGGCCTTACCGTTCCGAATCAGGTTGCTGTTGATGGAGCGGGAAATCTGTACGTGGCTGACTCCGGAAGGAATGAGATTGTAGAGTTTGCCGGAGCCAGCACCATCAGCAGCGCGATAACGGGAACGCCGCTCGTCAGCGGTCTTGCAGGGCCCAAAGGCGTGGCGGTGGATGCGTCGGGCAACCTGTACATTGCCGAAACCGGCGAGGTACTGATGCAGCCGATCAACAGCGGGGTGCAGACGGTGTTGGGCAGCGGCTTTGAAACTCCTGTGGCCGTGGCCGTGGATGCCAGCGGTAACGTTTATGTGGCCGACACCAAGCAGAACGAGATTGAAAAACTCACTATTGTTAATGGCGCCGTAACGCAGCAGACTAGTGTGACGCTTCTATCTGGCGCCACTCCAGTCAGTGTGGCCGTGGATGCGGCCGGCGACATTTACTATGGCGACACCTCACTGGATGCAGTTGTGGAAGTCCCGGTCAGCGGCACGACAGCGGCGATAGCGAGCGGATTCACTGCTCCCGTCGGCGTGGCGCTAGACCCAAGCGGCAACCTTTATGTGGCCGATTCCAACAGTACCAGCGGCATCAGCTACCTTACGCGCACCGCCGCCACGCTGCCTGCCATCCCCGAAGACAGAACGGGCGACGCCACGCTGACCAATGTCGGCAATACTGGCTATATTGGCGGGGTTGCCTCGAATTCTGATCTCAATGTTGGCGCGGACTTTGCTTTTGCACCGGCCACCAGCAATGGATGCAATTTGCCTTACGCGTCATTATCCCCGTTGGCTGCCGGAGACAATTGCGAATGGGCCATTACAGCTAACACTTCGATTGCTTTTGACACCGTCACATTTACTGGCGGCTCGACCCTGTCGATAAGCAGCCAGGCCTCCGAGGTGGTCGGCACCAACACTACGGTGACCGTGACCAACACCCTCCCTATCTCATATGGCACCGCCATCACCGGCACGGTGACGGTCGCACCGACTTCTGGCACGCTGAATCCCACGGGCACGGTGGCATTTTCCGAAGGTACGCCCAGCACCTGCTTGTTGGTCAGTTCCTCGGGTAATACCAGCACTTGCAACTTCTCGCTGACTGGAATAAATGCCGGCTCTTCGACGCTGACCGCGACCTACCCCGGAGACGGCAATAACGGTACCAGCTCCGGAGGTGCGTCGCTCAATATTGCTCAGCTTTCTACCAGCACGACGATAAGCGTCACCAGCAGCACCAGCCTCGTCGAGGGCTCTACCTTCACGGGCACTGCGACGGTTTCTCCTGCAGACGCTACAGGGACCGTCTCGCTGTATTTGAATAGTTCCTCGACGGTTGCTGCGAGCTGCGTGCTTTCCAGCGGATCATGCTCCTGGTCACTGAGTGGCCTCTCAAGTGGCGCCACATTTGAGTTTTATTCGTTGAGCGCGACCTACGGCGGCAATACGAACTATGCCACCAGCAGCACTGCGAGCAGCACTACGCTCACCGTTAATGCGCCTCCGCAAGCCCCAGCCGTAGCCACAGGCGACAGTCGCACTGTTACCGAGCCTGTGTTTCCGGCGGTCTGCCAGCAGTTGAGCGCTGCGCTCACTTCCGTGAGCGATGACCTTCCCACCTCAGTGGACGCCACGG
>JBAPYY010000536.1:0-1850 GCA_049284975.1 Occallatibacter sp. | reverse complement strand
TACAAATACAAAGGCGAGTTGGAAGCGACGATGGATGTCTACACCATGAATGACGCGGCCGGCGCGCGCAAGATTCTGGAGAAGGAGCAGAGCTCTGACGCCAAAGCTGTTCAACTGGGCGATGCGGGGGTTGCGTACGCGCAGAGCGTAATCTTCCGCAAAGGGCCGTACCTGGTGCGTATTGTTGCTTATGAATCCACGCCCGACGCTCAGCAGGCTCTGCTTGCGTTGGCGCACGCGGTGGAAGCGAAACTTTAACCGGACACAGCAGTCTGATTACTCACGCGAGGATTGACATGGAAAGCCGCAGAGATTTTCTGAAGACCGCAGCAACGGGAGCCTTGGTATTGGGCTCGCAGAGCAAGCTGGGGTTGGCCGCGGGGCTGGACCAACACGCGCAGAATGGCAAATCCAAAGTTGTGATAGCTCGCGATGCGTCGCTGCACGGAACAGGCGCGCAGCCAGACGAAAAGCGCGTGCAGGATCTGCTTGACCGCGCCATCGCTGCTTACACAGACCGCGACCATCCGTTGGAATCGTGGAAGCGCATTGTGCGGACGGACAAAGTGATTGGTCTCAAGGTGAACGGCCTGGGTGGAAAAGGAGTTTCAACCCACCTGTCGCTGATACTGGCAATTTGTGAACGGCTGCAACAGGCCGGCATAAAGCCCGGCAACATTGTGGTCTGGGATCGCAACGCGCGCGATCTTGTGGGTTGCGGGCTGACTATCTCAACTGATCCCAACCGCGTGCGCTGCTATGGCAACGATGTGGCGGGGTACGAGGAGCAATCGGTGGCATGGGGCGCGAGAAGCGTCAAGCTTGCGAAGATTCTCTCTCGCGAATGCGACATGGTGATTGGCTTGCCGATTCTCAAGGACCACAGTGAAGCGGGCGTTACGTTTGCGATGAAGAATATGTACGGAGTTGTAGAACGCCCACAGGAACTGCACGGCGGCGGCTGCAATCCAGGCGTGGCCGATATTAATTGCATTCCGGCGATTCGCGATAAGGTGCGCTTCACCATTGGCGACGCGATGACTTCAGTTTATGACGGCGGGCCAGGCTTTCATCCCGAGCGCCTCTGGCGGCCAAATGCGCTGATCGTAGGCGAAGATCGCGTGGCTCTCGATCACACGGCATGGCAGATGCTTGAGCGCAAACGCGCCGAAGTGGGCTTTCCGACGTTCGAAGCCGCAGGCCGTCCGCCACGCTACATTGCCACGGCCGCTGATGCGGCTCACCGTTTGGGCACGAACGATCCGCAACGCATGCACCTGATGGAAATTTGAGCGGGAGAAACACTATGGCCGGAGAAGCCGAACACAAGGCGGAAGAAGCGACGGGGGCGGCGCAGGGCATGACGCGGCGCGAGGCGATGCTGCAACTGCTGCGCGTGGGCGGAGTCGCCGCAGGCGCAGCGGGCGCGGCTGTCTGGCTCAGCGAGCATAGCTTCCGGCCGGTTCCGGCGCAGGCAGAGCAGGCGCGGCGCGACCATCGCGCCGTGGCCAATTTGCAATGGCCGGCCATGACCATCGTCCAGAACGGCGAGCCGCGTGCGCTGGTCGATACAGCTCTCACAAATCTCGGCGGTATTGGTCGCTTCGTAAGCCGGCAGGATGTGGTGGTGATCAAGCCCAACATCGCCTGGGACCGCACGCCGGAACAGGCCGCGAATACAAATCCCGAAGTGGTTGCCGAAATGGTGCGGCAATGCTGGAGCGCCGGGGCCAAGCGTGTGATTGTCACCGATGTGAGTTGCAACGAACCGCGCCGCTGCTTTCAACGCTCCGGCATACAGGCCGCCGCGCGCGCCGAGGGCGCCGAAGTCATTCTGCCCGATCCAGAGC
>JBAPYY010000535.1:0-3956 GCA_049284975.1 Occallatibacter sp. | reverse complement strand
ACATTGATGTTTTGCCGGTGGTGAATCGGGCGGATATTCACAAGCTGGAAGGCGTAGTGACGCTCAAGGATGTGCTGGATGCTTATGGCGTCAGCAAAATGAACGCGGAGTAAGGTGTTGCGACTGGACTCGATTTTGCGCGTCTTGGACGAGAGATGACGTTTGCGTGAAGGCCATCTCATGAATGTCATTCAGTTCGTGAGACGGCGGCCCTCAGGGGCTAAAGCCCACGGATTTACTGAGTATTTTGCGGCACGGCTGGAGCCGTGCCCTTTCAAAGCAGTGGATTGATCTTGCGGCTAAAGCCGCTCCCTTTCAAAACCGTGAGATGAAACGGACTCTAGCGTTGTTCCAGGCCCTCTTCGATTCGAGGAAGGTTTTTCTCTTCTTTTTTCCCTCGCTCCAGCATATTGCCATGCCGCCTATCCGACCGCAGCAATAGGAAGGCGAAGATGAGTCCCACCACCCCGAGACCCGCGAACATGATCTGGGTCGCGGTATAAGTTCCCGTTACATCGCGGAGCTTGCCATTCACGGCGGGGAACAGCGCGAGGCCCAGATTCTGGATGGCCGTCATCAGACCGAAGGCCGTGCCCACGCGCTTCTCCTCGACCACGAGCGGAACCGAAGGCCACATGGCCGCGGGCACCAGTACAAAGGCAACACCGAGTGCGACCATGCTGGGGATGGGATTCCAGTGGGTGATGCCCATGATGAGGTGCGCGGGAATCAGAATGAGGGAACCGACCACCATCAGCGTGGCGCGCTTCCCGATGCGGTCCACTAGGTCGCCGGCGAAGGGCGCGAAGATCATGGATGCGAAGATCACGATGCTGGTGATCCCCGGCGCCGTCGAGAACATATGAACAAAGTTGTCAAAGATCTGGGACAGAAATCCACCCGTGCTGGAACTCACGAGCGGGATGCCCCACTTGTCATGGAACATGTCGGTGGCGAGGGCCGTGAAGGGGAAAATGGCGCTATAGAAGGTGACGCAGAGAAGGACAACGAACCAGAAGGAGGACGAAAACTTCTTGATATCGGAGAAGACGATCTTGTCGCCCGCGTCCGGTCTTGGAAGCGCGAGCACCTTTTCCCCGTGCTGGTCCAAGGCAATGTAGACGAGGTTGCACAGCAGGGAGAACAAACAGAAACCCGCTGCGGCCCAGAGAGCCATGCGGTAGCTGCCGAAGTAGCGAGAGATAAGTTCTTCAGTGTTGAAGCTGAAGAGTGTTCCGACTCGACTGACAGTGAGAGCGATGCCGAAGGCCAGGGCCATCTCTTTGCCCTTGAACCAGCGGCTTATGATGGCGCTCTGCACCGCGATCAGCGATTCAGAACCCGCGCCAAAGATCAACCGCCCGGCGAAGAGCTCCCACTTGGAGTGGGCGGCAGCCACGATAATGGCGCCCAGGAGGACGAGGCTGCAGAGCAGCATGCTGGACCGGCGTGGGCCCAGCTTGTCATAAAGCATTCCCCCGAAGAACACGACGATGATGGCGGCCACGGAGTATGCCGTGTAGAGATTCCCGATGGTGCTGCGGTCCAGATGCAATGCTTCGATGAGTGTGGGCCCGAGGGCGCCGATGCTGTCATAGGCGAAATAGCTCCCCAGCACTATCAAGCTGATGAAGAGCAGGATAGTGAAGCGGTAAGGGCGCCTTGATGGATGGAAGAATCCCAATGACGAAGGAGTTTCAATATCGGAAATGGATAGACGGCGGGATGGGTCAGGCATGAGAGCGATTACCCTCGGGGCGCTGTGGCGCCGGAGATTCTGGAGTGCGATTCCGCAACTTTTGAGGGTAGCAGATGGGGGTGGGAACTGGCTGAGGGCAGAGTCGGCCCCTGTATATGGTTCTCTTGAATTAGAGCGAAACGGCTGCATCGTGCTATCCCACCCATGCGGCAAGAACAAAGACGCCGCATGGATGGGGCACCCGAGGTTGTTTTTCCCATCCATTCGCAAAGTGCGCGAATGGATGGGGTACCCGTTTTCTTGACATGTAAGAGAGCTAACGCCCGTCGAACGGAAAGCGCTCGCGGACTTCGTAGCGCGCACCAGTGGAGGAGAGAAAGCTCTCATAAAGAAGAAACTCGTGGGCGGTAAACCGGGTGAAGTCAGGCTGCCGTTGAATCTTTGCTTTGAGTTCGCCCAGGTCTCGCCGTTCGCCTTTGGCGCGCGCCAGAGTGATATGAGGCTGATAAGGGCGGGTCTCAGGAACGAAGCCGCAAGGTTGATTCGCTGTGGTCACGCGTTCCTGTAGCGAGAGCAGTTCATGCGTGAGCCGGATGCCCGCATAGAGAATTCCTGCGCGATCGAAGCAGCCCAGAGCCTCAAGGGAAATGGGAACAGGCGGCGAATGGAGCGCGCGCAAGCTCGTGACGACACATTCGCATTGTTCCGCGCTGGTATTGCCGAGAAATTGCAGGGTAATGTGCCAGGATTCGGGCGCCGTCCAACGAAGCCCATCCGCGCTGGAATGAAGCCGCGCCGAGGCTGCCTTTAGCTCCTCGATTACAACTGCCGCCAAAGGTATCCCGATGAAAAGGCGCATAGTGGGATTATAGTGAGCGCGTTGTTTGCCCCAAAGAATTCTTGCCGCGATAAAAAGCGCCGGAGCTTATTAGCTCCGGCGCTGGTTTGGTCAAGTTGGCCAGCTCAATTTACCACGCAGTTGGAAGCGGGAAGGTGGGGTCCAGGAAGCTGGGGCCGTCAATGTAGTGCGCCAGCAGGACGGTATTGCCGTTGGTGGGATCTACCAGCAAGAGGCCGACTACGCGCACATCGTCGCCCACCTTCTGATTCCCAAATCCGCTATAGCCGAAGCGCCAGCAGGACGCAGTCGGCCCTACGGGGTAAACCGTGACTGTCTGCGGCACCAGCACTCCGGCAAAGCCGCTAATCTGCATCTGGAAGGTGCCTGCAGGTTGGCTGGCGGTGTTGGCCACGACCGTGCCGTTGAAGCCCCAGTGCCGCAGTACGACGCGTTTCATGTTGGTGATCGCGTTCGCACCGGTCACGCCGGTTGCCGGTCCGCCAATTGCCACGTCCTGACCGGGCAATAGTTGGTTTGCGTTGAAGAGGAACTTCGCCAGGAATTGATCTTGCATATTGTCGATGAAGAATTTCTCAGATCCCGTCAGGGTCACCGTGGAAATTTCGCCCAGCGTGACATTGGCACTGGAAGGCAGCAGACCGCGAACATAGAGATCGAAGCCAGTGGCTGCCGCAGGTGCAGTCTGCGTCACGTAGGTGATTTGTCCGTCTGCGTAGAAGCCATTCTGCGAGAGAATAGCCACGCCGTCAGCATCCAGGGTTTGAGTAACCGGGTCCAGTTTGCCGAAGACCGCGACGATGCTGCTGGTGGTCAGGCTGCTGAGAGTGTCAGAGCCCTCCCACTGCGTCGATGCGGTGGTGTTGATAGTGAATTGCTCGCCGTGCGGCCCCGTAACCATGAAGGACTGCGGCTCCGTCGTGCCCGCAGGAGCGGTAGAGACGGATGCGATCAGCAAGTCAATGTAGCCCCCGGCATCGTTGACGCCCACCGTGTCGATGTTGAAGGTTGGCGTTACCGTTCCCGTAATGTTGCCGCTTCCGTCCACTCCGATGGATTTGGCCAGGTCAAAGTCCACGCGCAGGCCAACCGGCGGTCCCGTCTGGGTAACTACCAGCGGGTTGGTCAAAGTTGCCGTGTATGTGCATGAGGTTGTTGAGGTGCAAGGGGAGGCATAGCTGGCAGCTTCGGTTGCAATAGTGGGCGCTCCGCTGGCCGGCACGTTGAGGTAGCCGATCGTTGCCGCTCCCAGGGTGATCTGAATCCCAGTGTAAGTGCCTACCGGAATGGCGTTCATGTCCAGCAGGGTTTGCAGGCCGTTGAACCGCGCAAAATCGACTGTGGGCGTGAGGGTTGTTAAAGGCACACATTCTGACATGTTGGTCGTGGTATTCATCG
>JBAPYY010000534.1:0-2102 GCA_049284975.1 Occallatibacter sp. | reverse complement strand
GTCTGGAGCACCTGGGTAAATCCCGGATAGGCGAACGGCGCGAACTCATCGAGGATAACCGAGAGCATCGGCTCGTTGGCATCCCTGTCGCTAGCTGGCTGTGCATAGCGCTTGCCAACCATCAGCTGAATGTTCTGGAGCAGGATCTTTCCCAAGGCTTCGACAGCGCGCTGATTGCGGTTTGCATTGAGGGAGACGAACAGAATGAGATCCCGTTCGAGAACGTCGTCGAGCGTTAGCAAGTCCTGGTAGGAGCCGGTCACGACCGACAACTCATCCTCCAGGAAGCTCAACAGTTCGTTCAAAAGTCCCTGAATCTTCTCCACTCGCTCCCGGTCTGCGAGCGAGCGTTGCAGCATCTTGACGGACATTTCGAAATTAAGGCGTTTCTGCATGGAGATGCCTGGCACCGAAGCGAGGCGGGCCTTCGCGATCCCGATCTGCTCCTCCAGCACCTTCTCATCGAGCGCCATCACCAGCACGTCGTAAACATTGAAGAGCTTGCCGGTGTACTGAAGGATGCGAACGAGATCCGAGAGATAGGCCTCCTGGTGGCCTTTGAAAAAATCCTCGCGCAGCCCAAAGGAGCGGAAGATGAAGTTCACATGCTCCTGGTAGGCGTCATCGAGCGCATAGAAGGGGTTGTATCGCGCCGACTCTGAAGGATGCGTCGGATCGATCACGCGCAAGTCTTGCAGGCGGCCGGCGGCTTCGATGTGCGGCAGCAGGCGGTCAAGGAACTCGCGCTCCCCCTTGCCATCAAAGATAATCATCGGCATCCTGCGCGCGCCAAAGCGCCGCGTCATGTCCTGGGCAATGATGTTTTCAAGGAATGTAGACTTGCCCGCGCCCGTGCCGCCCACGATGACGCCGTGCTTCATTCGCACCATATCCGGCCAGAGCCATGGCTCCTTGTGGACGTTGTATCCGAGCAGAGTTGCTCCGCTTTGGTTGGCATCGCGAACCATCTCCGCATCCTTGGAAGTCTTAACAACGATTGGTGGGTGGGGCCAGTTTTCCTCTCTCTTCTTCCTGCGGCCAATTAGTTGCGCAATGATGAGTCCGCCACCAAAGAACAGGATGGCACCATTCAGGAAGATTTCGAGGCACTGGGCATTGCGCAGTTGGAGGCGCGACACGGCGACGTACCAGCAGAATCCAACGGCGGCGCAGGCGAATAACACAAGGACGCCGGCGACATCCTCCGGCCCCCTCTGGCGCAAAACGGGCTGATCGTAGTACGGGCTCATCAGTGTCCTCCGATGGAGAAGTAGATAAAGACACTGGCCAGAGCGCACAGGAGAACGATCGTGAGAATGAGAAGCGGACTGGGCTTCCAGCGTCCCTTCTCATCGACGGGCTTTAGTTCATCGGAAAGGGATTCAAGGAGAGCGTTTTGCAGATTGGACTCGGCATCGCTGCGATACATCTGTCTGAGTGCCTGACGCACTTCCTCCGCCGAGATGTAGCCCTGTGCGTTCATGACTAGAGAACTACCTCAACCTTTAGCGGTCCGTTCTGGTCGGCGCCGAAGTTCAATTGATAGATCTGCGGCGGATTGCCTGTCGAACTTCCGATGCTGATGACGCCGGTTGTTTTCTCACCCGGTGCAAGATCGCGGGTACCATTCTCGGCCTTCGTCACGGGAATGCAGGAGACTTGTCGCGCTTTGAAGGCCGCGAAGGTCTGGGAAGTGATCTGGTGATTTTTGAGACTCACGAGCGAGATGGGCTGCTCGGTCGGAAGCGGGGCGCAAACATCGGGTGTCGTCACCCGAAACGGAACTTTGGCCTGATTGGTCACCGAGTACCGAATATAGAGCTGGTCCTTCGTGCGGTAGACCTGTTCGAGTGCAACCTGCACGCGGTCAGCTGACGGCTTTGTCGCATCGTGTGCTATTTCCTCAACTCCCATCAGCGCCTGTGTCAGCACCAGCGATGCGATCTTGCGAATCTCAGCGTCTGACGGTTCGGCTGCGGCATGCGCGCTGGCATGTGGATTGGCCGTGGGCTCGGTGCGGACCAGCACATCCATGGCCGCAAGCTGGCCTGCAGGATCGAGTTCATAGCTCAGTTCACGCGAAGCGGTCCATACGAAAAGAT
>JBAPYY010000533.1:0-12325 GCA_049284975.1 Occallatibacter sp. | reverse complement strand
ACCTGGATCACGGTGCCACGATCTCCTGTAGCAACAGCCTGTCTTAGGCGCTTCCCTAAAACCTTGGCCAAAAAATATCCCTGTCCGTAAACTGCGTCCCAGGCGTAGGCGAGATTTGGTTGTGGCGGGTAGGAGGCGGACGTTCCAAGTGGCTTGGAATTGACGAAAGGCGGGGTCACAAAGACCCAGGTTCCTTTGAATGACTCCCCGTCAGGCTGGGTCAGGGTGACTTTGCCTGAATTGCTTCCCGAGTACTTCGCGACGGTTACCGGAGTTGGAGTCTGCGCTGCCAGCGGCCCCTGGACGGGGTAGAGTTTTTGGCCAAAGGAAGGAGTGCTGCTGGATATGAGACAAACCGCCAAAAACGTGAAAACAAACTTCATCTTCATGAATGAGCCTCTTTCCGTTAGAAACCGGAACGACCCATAAAGTTTCTGTAGCAACTAAGATTTATCCGCGTTCTTCGATGGGGATGTAGGGAGCTGGGTAGGGTGGGCCGATGTATTCGGCGCGAGGACGGATGAGGCGGTTGTCGTCGAGTTGCTCGATGATGTGCGCGGCCCATCCGGCGATGCGGCTGATAGCGAAGATGGGCGTGTAGAGATCGATGTCGATGCCGAGCGTAGCGTAGGTGGAAGCGGAGTAAAAATCCACGTTGGCGTTGAGCTTTTTGTCGGCGTTGATGTAGAGCTCGATGGCGCGTGACATCTCAAACCATTTGGGCACGCCGGCGTCTTTGCCGAGCTGCTCGCTCATCTTGCGCAGGTGGGTAGCGCGGGGGTCTTCGGTTTTGTAAACGCGATGGCCGAAGCCGGAGATTTTTTGCTTGGCAGCCAGCATATTCCTCACGTAATCGACTGGGTCTGCGCCGACCTTATCGATTTCGTAGAGCAGGCGCATCACGCCTTCGTTTGCGCCGCCATGGAGCGGTCCCTTGAGCGCGCCGAGCGCGCCGGTGACAGCCGAGTGAACATCCGAAAGGGTAGCGGCGATGACGCGGGCGGCAAACGTGGAGGCGTTTAGTTCGTGCTCGGCGTGGAGGATGAGGGCAATGTCGAGCGTGCGGGTTGCGGTCTCAGAGGGCTTGACGCCGTTGAGCATCCAGAGAAAATTGCCCGCGTGATTGAGCGAACGATCGGGCGGCACAACTTCTTTTCCCTTGCGGAGCCGGTCGTAAATGGCCACGATCATGGCGATTTGGGCGGTGAGGTTGAAGCTCTTGCGCACGTTGGCGTCGTGCGAATTGTCTTTTTCGTCGGCGTCGTAGAAGCTGAGCGCCGAGACCGCCGTGCGCAGCACTTCCATAGGCGTAGCCGAAGAGGGAATAGTGCGCAGCAGATCGATGATGCGAACGTCAAGGCCGCAGGCGAGCGTAAGTTGCGACTGAAACTCACGCAACTCGAGTTTGCTGGGGAGAATGCCATTCCACAGGAGGCAGGTGGTCTCCTCGAACGTGGAGTGGACGGCCAGTTCGTGAATGTCGATGCCGCGATAGGACAGGACGCCCAAATCTCCGTCAATCCAGCAGATCCCGGAGTTCGCGGCGACAACGCCCTCCAAACCCTTTCCAGCAACAACAGTCGACATAGACCTCGGCTCTCCCTCTTCCTATTTTTTGACTAGACGCAGCGGCTATTGTGACCCTTATAACGGCCGTTGTTTGAAAATGCTTCAAAGATGTTTATATCGTAGCGCTTCAATGGTTGTCACGGAGCGGAAAGCGCAGGTAATGGGACGGTTTCAATAAACTTTCCATCCGAGACTAGAGACCGCACTCATTTTGCGCGGTTTATGAGTGGGCGAAGCGGGCCGCGAAAAACTTGCCATTCTGAGCGAAAGTGAACGGAAATGTGCTTCCGGGGCTAGAGCCCACGTCAGTTCTGCTGGCTTTACACGGGGGTTGAAACCCCCGCCTCCTTCGGCGGTTAGCTTTTCTGCAATCCGAATACCGATCACGAACAACCTGTGAAATCGCGCCCTGACACAAAGCCGGACGATTTGGGAGTCACCGAGCACTGCCTGGAGCCCGTTTCTTCGAACTGGGTGGCTGCCGGGCTAAAAAAGCAATGACGCGCTCAGGTTCTCGTTTCTGGTTCGCATGGTGCAAAGAAGGACAGCTTTTCCTGCACAAGCTGGAATATTTCTATATTCTGTAGACTGCGCCTGGATGCTGTCCGACGCGGAAGCTGCGCAATTCCACATTCGGGTGGAATCCCCGCCAGGAGCGGGAATCAGGGAGCAATATCCCACTTTCAGCGGCGTCTGACCAGGCAGGAAGGCGCTTTACAGAGACAAGCTGCCCGCAAGACGGGCCGCGAAGGAAAGGCAAACACATGAGTGAATTTAACGAGACCCCCCGAACTTACTCGGGCGCATTGTTGGCAACCCTTGCCGTGGCCCTGTTGGGCGCGATTGGCGGCCTGATCTGGAGCTACACGCTGAGCAGCCGGCTGGGTGTACAGGAAGCCGGGCTGACCGAGGCCAAGGAGCAGAACAAGAAGCTGGCCTCTGACCTGCGCGAGACTGACGCCCGCTTAAGAGTTGCGACAGAAGAACTGGGCAACTCCCTGGGATTGACGCAGAAGCAGTTGGACGCCCGTGCGCAGGAGCTGATCAAGCGCGAGGATGCCGAGGAAGCGAATTCGCGCAAACTGGCGAGCGCGCAGAAGCAGACCGCGCAAGCCGTAACCGGACTTGCCACGGATGTCAACGGCGTGAAGACCGATGTAGGTGGCGTGCGGACGGATCTGGGCAAGACGCAGAGCGATCTGGCAACGACCATCAGCCAACTGACTTCGATGAAGGGGGATTTGAGCGACCACAGCAGCCTGATTGCCCGCAATCACGATGAGCTGGAACTGCTGAAGCACAAAGGCGACCGGACCTATTACGAGTTCACTCTGAACAAGGGCCAGAGAAAGCCAGTGGGCACGATCAGCCTGGAACTGAAGAAGGCCGACGCGAAGAGGAACCGCTTCACAGTGGTGGTGGACTCGGACGACAAGCAGTACGAAAAGAGGGACCGGAGCGTGAACGAGCCGCTTCAGTTCTATAGCGGCAAGGAGCCGATGCTCTTCGAGATCGTGGTGAACTCCGTGGGAGGAAAGAATCAGTCGATCAGCGGCTATCTTTCCGCGCCCAAGAACGCGCCCGTGCCGCCTACTGGTCAATAACAGGCGTGTGGGGCGCGAGCACGAGGCTGTGCTGATATTGGAACGCGAAGGTGAAATTCAAGCCGAACTTCGACCCTGGGTCGTGGTGGCTTGAGTCCGGCTTCCAGTCAGCGTGCGCGTCCCACAACTGTTTGTTCACGCGAAAGACCCAGAAGGCGATGCCGTCGAGGCTTTGGCCGGGTGCGAGCATGGTGCGCGGTGAGAGCGGGTTGCCCCGCACTGCGGACAGTTCAGGATAGGCGAGCATAGCCTGCTGGTACTGCGCCACGTCTCCCTGGGAAACGGAGAGCCCACCGTCTGGCAGCCGGACATTGGCCAGCACATCCTCAAGAAATAGCGGGAAATTACTCTGGTTGCGCACCTTCACGTGAGCGAAGAGGAGCACCTGATCGTAACTCTGCTTCGCCATGGCATCGCCGTTGGCATCGAACCCCGACGTCTCGACGTGGCTCGGATGAGCCCACACCTGGACAATTTCTCCGCTGGCCACAGGCGGTTTTTCACCGATCACCACAATAACGGTGACGACGATGGCGACCACCACGGTGGCAACTATGCCGGCCAGAACCACATGGCTAGTTCCCTTGGTGAGTTCTTCACCACGCGCGGCATCGTCAATTTCATTCTCGGAGTCCTGATGGAGTAAGCTCATGGCGCCCTTATCTTATCCCTCCGGGCGCCGGATGGGCTACGAATTTGCGCGTGCAGAGCCAAAATTCTGCCAGGACGTGCACCGGTGGCGCTGCCGTCGGAAGGCAGAGAGAATGGACCTTGCGTGCTGTGACAAGGGGATAAATAACAGGCGCACAACCAGCGCACCGCTTGGCAGCAGTCTTGCGCTTACGCCCGTTCCACTTCGTCTTCAGGCCGCGTTATCGCTGTGGGCAGCGACTCGCAGCCGGACTACAGCATCCGCCTGCGCGCCTTTCTGACCCTGGACGATGTCGAACTCGACATCATCGCCCTCTTTCAGCGTTTTGTATCCGTCCAACTGGATTGACGAATAGTGAACGAATACATCCGGACCATCATCGCGTCCGATGAATCCGTAGCCTTTGGCGTTGTTGAACCACTTGACCTTCCCTTTATACTGAGCCACAGGTAATTCCTACCTTCCTAACAGCCTGTGAAGTGCGGCGGGCATGAGCCTTGGGGAATGCCCACCAGTATGCATTATGACTCGAAACAGTCCAAAAGGGTTCATAAAATCTACTTAGAATTAACAAAAATTCCAGGGCCGGATTTCGAGATCGGCCCTGGCTGGAAGTGAAGATAAATAAATCTGGGAGCAAGCCGCTTTATTTGCCGTGCTTTCCGGCCAATTTGCGTGCGTACAAGAGAACTGCGGACAGAGTTTTGCCGTCGAGAATCGCTCCCTGCTCGATCATCTTGAGAATTTCAGAGAGTTTAACCAGTCGAAAGGCAATCTGTTCGTCCTCGTCCATGTTGGTGTCACCGGCTGTAAGGCCCTCGGCCACAAAGACTTTCATCGACTCGCTCACAAAACCGGGACTCGCGTAGTACTCGACCAGGGGCTTCCACTTCTTTGCGCGGTAGCCTGTCTCCTCGGCAAGTTCGCGCTGGGCGCCGAGCAGAGGATCTTCGCCGGGCTCAAGCTTTCCGGCGGGCAACTCCCACAGGAAGCGTCCCACGGCGTGGCGATACTGGCGCTCGACTACGACCCAGGGGTCGCGCTTGCTTTTCGTGTTGTCAATTGCCAAGATGACGGCGCTGCCGTTGTGACGAACGACATCGCGGGTAGCCAGCTTGCCACCCGGCTCGACGAGCCGGTCGCGCACGATATAAAAGAGCGTGCCCTCGAAAACCGTCTCGGAACTGAGTAATTCAGCCGTTTCCTCAACTGCGGGAATGAGCGCCTTGGGAGTCTTCTTCGCATTGGACTTCGCAGCTTTTTTCGTCTTTACCTTTGCGGCTTTCTTCGCGCTGGGCTTGAGGGCCTTGGCCGCCTTTAGTGCTTTCTTCATCTTGGGCTTCAAGGCTTTTGCGGCCTTCAGCGCTTTAAGCGCCTTGGGCTTGAGAGCCTTTGCCGCTTTGAGCGCTTTTTTCGCCTTTGGCTTGAGGGCCTTTGGCGCCTTCTTTGCCTTGGGCTTTGCGGATTTCTTCACTTTGGATTTCGCAGCCTTAGCTTTCTTCGGCGCGGCGGCCTTCACAGCTTTCTTCTTTTTGGGCATCTCTTCACTCTCCTTGAGGTGCGAGTGCTGCGCAGCGAAACAACCTGCACAATCAAATAAAGAATATACACACTCCAGCGGCAAGAATGTTACAGCCGAACGATACTCGTGCATCAAATCGGCCCGGCGTGGCATCCTTACAGGGGACGTATAGTATTTTCAAGTTTATGCACGGGGTTCGCCCTGAGATTCCAGACGCCATGAGAACGAGTTGTTGACCGCGGAGCGCCATCCCATTACCGTCGTGCCAGGACTGCACCGGCTGTTTCTGGACTACTGCTCCGGCGTGGCGGCGGCGCAGGCGTTTTTCTCGAGCGCGCCCTGGGACGAAAGCTGGCAGGAAGGCGAGCAACTTTCTTCCGAGCTGCCGGAGCACTGGCCGGATCTGATTCGTCTCCTTGCCGAGCAGAACGTTTCGCCATCCCCGGCGGCCGCAGCGGCCCTGGATGCCTTGCGGAACGGAGCCGGAACAGTGGTGACCGGCCAGCAGGTGGGCTTGTTTGGCGGGCCACTGTTCACGCCATTCAAAGCGGCTACCGCGCTGACTCGCGCTCGCGAGGCCACCGGCGCAGGACGGCCCCATGCCGCAATCTTCTGGCTGGCCACGGAAGATCACGATTTTGCCGAGATCAACCACGTTGTTTTTCCCGCACGCCGCGAGTTGCGGACGCTGACCTGGACGAGCGCTTCAGAGGCTGCGCGGCCGGTGGGCGGCATCGTGCTGGACGAGTCGATTAACCCGCTGGTGGATGAGGCGCGAGAGCTGCTGGGGGCGTCAGACGCGATGGAAGCGTTGGCCGAGGCCTATCGGCCGGGGCGTACGCTCACCCAGGCCTTTGCGGAGTTTTATTCTAGAGCTTTTGCCGCGCAGGGACTGCTGGTGTTGGACGCAAGCGGGCGCGAGGCGCATCGCATGGGAGCGCCAGTGTTGCGCGCGGCGCTGGAGCGCGCCGATGAACTGCACTCCGCGCTGTTGGAGCGCAACCGGACTCTGGAAGAAGCCGGCTATCACGCGCAGGTTACGGTTGGCCCGCAGTCCAGCTTGCTGTTTCTCATCGACGAGAAGACGGGTGAGCGCGTGGCCCTGAAGCGGACCGCGCCGAGCGCAGCGGAACCGGATGGACTTTGGCAGGCCGGGCGACTGAGCTATTCGACGGCGGAGTTGGTTGGCATTCTCGAAGCTGCTCCAGAGCGCATATCACCCTCGGCGCTGCTGCGGCCTGTTTTTCAGGATTTTCTGCTTTCGACCTCGGCCATAGTGGGCGGACCTGCGGAGATTGCCTACTTTGCCCAATCGGCAGTACTCTACGAGCGAATCCTGGGCCGTGTGACTCCGGCGCTGCCGCGTTTTTCAGGCACGCTGGTAGAGCCAGCCATTGGCACGCTGCTCAGCCAGCATGGGTTGACGTTGGAGCAGGTTTTTGCCGAGACGCCGGCGTCGCTGGCTTCTCGACTGGCTGAGAAGGCCATGCCCAACGAAGAGAAGCAGAAGCTGGGGGCAGCGGGCACGGCGCTGGAGGCAGAGCTGACGCCGCTGGTGGACTGGATGCGGGCCCTCGATGCGGGACTGGGTCAGTCGGCAGAGACCGCTGCAGGCAAGATTCGCTATCAGATGAGCCGGTTGAGGAGCCTGGCAACAAATTTCCAATTACAGCGCGAGGCCTCGATTACGCGCCACGCCGAGGCCATCAGCCAGGCGCTCTATCCTGGCGGCGTGCTTCAGGAGCGAGTGCATGGTGCGGCATACTATTTTGCCCGCCACGGCTTCGAGCTGGCGGAAGAGCTCACTGCGCAGGCCGCAAACCCCTGCCCAGGACACACGGTGATGTGGCTGTGAGAGACAGGGTATAGGGAATAGGGAAAAGGGAATAGAAAGCAATCCGGACTGACTTGGATGTTCAGGAGGGTATTGAGATATGAAAACGGCTCCTCTGACTGGAGTATTCACGCTGATTGCCTTGGCTTCGTTCTTCCTATCGCCTGCCGTTCGGGCGCAAGAAGTTCATAACCCCGCTCAGCCGGCCGCGGCGGGAGCGGAGCAGCAGAAAGACAAAGACAAGGACGCCGAAAAGGAAGCAACGCCGATTCCGGCGGAGAAACTGGTGGCCACTCACCACGAACTGGCACTGGGCGGCAAGACGCTGAAGTACACAGCGACCGCCGGCACGCTGCTGATCCGCGACGAAGAAGACAAGCCCTATGGCAGCATCTTCTACGTGGCTTACACGCTGGACGGGGCAGATCCGCAGGCGCGGCCGGTGAGCTTTCTTTATAACGGCGGGCCGGGGTCGGCCTCGCTTTGGCTGCATCTGGGCTCGTTTTCGCCGGTGCGCATCACTACCGACAGTCCAAACCCGACCGCCGGGCCGCCGTTCAAGCTGATTCCGAATCAGTATTCCCTGCTGGATAAGAGCGACCTGGTCTTTATCGACGCGCCGCTTACCGGCTACTCACGCGCCGTGGGCAAGGCGACAGCGAAGGACTTCACGGGCGTGGACCAGGACCTGAAGGCCTTTGACCGCTTTATTCAACGCTATCTGAACCTGAACCAGAGGTGGAATTCGCCCAAGTTTCTCATCGGCGAATCTTACGGCACGACGCGCTCGGCGGCGCTCGCCGACATGCTGGGCAACGACGGCGTGCAATTGAATGGCGTGGTGCTGATCTCGTCGATTCTGAATTACGGCATCCGCGACGGCGGCTACGACACCGTGTACATCGCGAACCTGCCCAGCTACGCGGCGGCGGCGTGGTACTTTGACAAGATTCCCAACAAGCCGGCGGATCTGGCGGCATGGGTGGAGCAGGCGCGCGTGTTTGCCGCAGGGCCATACGCGCAGGCGCTATTTGCGGGCGACAATTTGCCAGCGGCGCAACTGGATATGGTAGCCAAGGAAGTGAGCAGGCTGACGGGCCTGAGCGTGGACTACGTGAAGGAAACCAACCTGCGGATTTCGCCAACCAGATTCAGGAAAGAAGTGCTGCGCGGGGACCGCAAAACTTTGGGCCGCTATGACATGCGCTTCGAGGGAGTGGACGTGGACGCGGCCGGCGAATCGCCCAGCTACGACGCCTCCGACACGGGCATCAGCGGCGCATTTGTCGGAGCGCTGCACGATTATTTTGAGCGGGAACTGAAGTACGAGAGCACAGACACCTACCGGCCCAGCGCGGAGGTAATCATGCAGTGGGATTGGAAACACAAACCCACTTCGAGTTCTGCATTCACGCCTTTCCGCGATCAGGCGCAGCCATACGTGGCCGCGGATTTGGCTAGCGCCATACGCAAAAATCCGCACCTGAAGGTCTTTTCGGCCAACGGCTATTTCGACCTGGCCACGCCGTTTTTTGAGACCGAATTCGACCTGGACCACATGGGTTTGGAGCCGGCGCTGCGCGGTAATGTGCAGTTTGGCTACTACCCGTCAGGGCACATGATCTATCTCAACGTGGATGCGCTGGACCAGTTGAAAGATGATCTGGCGGCTTTTATCACCAAGGCTGGGAGTTAGAGCATCTCTCCTGCCGGCGTAGAGTGGGCGTGGGCTGAGAGGCCCACGCTATAGCCGGCCTGGAGGCCGGCGCTCCAATCCTTTCCCAGTTTGCGGACAGGCCCTAAGCATTCCCAGGGGATCTTCCGGCAGCCTTTATAATTGCGGCTATCCGTAATGAGGTTATTGATGAAATCGTTTTTCGCAGCTCTTTTTGCCGCTTTACTGGCAAGCTGGACGGCGCAGGCGCAAGTGCTGCCCTGTGCCGTGGCCGGCAATAACAATGATTTTCTGGGAATTCAAACTATCCGCCTGTGGCCGGGGGACGCTCCTGAGGCCAAAGGCAAGGCATGCGAAGACACGCCTACGCTGACTATTTTCGAGCCGGTGAAAGGCTCGGAAAACGGCTCGGCGGTGGTGATTCTTCCGGGCGGCTCTTATATCCACCTGGCGGGCAACCATGAGGGCCGGCAGGTGGCCGACTGGTTTGCCGCGCGCGGCTTTCGCGCTTTCGTTCTGAGTTACCGGCTGGCCTCGCACGGATACATTCTTCCCGTTCCGCTGCTGGACGCGCGGCGCGCCGTGCAACTGGTGAGGGCGCATGCCGGGGACTACAAGATAGACCCTCAGAGGATTGTAATTGTCGGCTTCTCAGCCGGCGGCCATCTGGCTGCTCTGGCCGCTACGCAGTTTATTCCCGGCAAGCCGGACGCAGAGGATCCGATTGAACGCGTCTCCAGCCGTCCGGATTATCTCGTGCTCGGCTATCCATGGATTGGCGCCCTGTCTGTTTACGATCCGCACTACCTGAACTTCTGCAAGGTAATGAACATAATGGATCGCTGCGAGGCTCTTCGGACCGCGTACTCACCGGACTTGTTTGTGACAAAAGAGACGCCACCCACCTTCATGTATCACACCTTCACTGACCAGACGGTTCCGGTGGAGCAGGGGCTGCGCTTTTATGAAGCGCTGGTTAAGGCTGGAGTTCCCGCCGAGATGCACATCTTCGCAAACGGGCCGCACGGGACGGGGCTGGGCAAGGGCGACGTGGCTCTGGACCAGTGGCCTGGGTTGCTGGAAACCTGGCTGCGCGGCCAAGGCTTGCTAACGCGTGCGCAACCGGCGGCAAAACCGTAGGGTTTGGTCTGCGGGACATCCGGCTGGAGGGGTGGAAAAATTGCCTGAAAAATATAGAAGCGGACGTCCGGCTCCGGGAGTGGAATGACTTCCCGAAACCGTCCGTCCGCTGGACCCTGGACCGGGTCTAGGTGGTAATCTCAGTCTAGGCTTGTTTTGGACAAAATCAAGTTCTTTTTTGGGCATTTGTTCCCAAAAGTGACCCCCGTCACGGGAGTCATGGAATCGAGTCCTGTTTCGTTGACTTGACGCTCCACTCCTGTTACAAAAAAAATGTTCACCCCGCGCGGAAGAGACCAAACCGACCATCCGAGCAAGTAAAAAAACGAACACAAAAACAGGTTGAGTTAGCAGAATCTTCATGCAAGAAATCTTTCAACAACTCGGGGCACTTTTTATAGGCGCGGTTCCAACGATGCTGCTTTTCATCGTGCTGGTTGTGGCCTATCAGTTCCTGGTGCAGGGTCCGCTGACGGCGACGCTCAAAGAGCGGCGCGCTCGCACGGAAGGCGCCCAGGAAGACGCGCAAAAGGCGATTGCTCTGGCCGAGGCGAGAGTAGCCGAATATGCCGAGAAGCTGCGCGCGGCCCGCGGCGAGGTATTCCGCACGCGCGAGGCTCGCGTGAAGCAGTGGAATGCCGAGCGCGACGCGGCACTGGATGCCGCTCGCAAGGCAGCCGGGCTCAAAGTAAACCAGGCCAAGGCAGAGTTGGAAGCCGAAGCAGCGCAGGCAAGGCTGGCGATCCAGGCCTCCGCCGGAGATTTGGCCCGTCAGGTGGTGCGCGCTGTACTGCCCATGGCCGCCGGGAGTTCCTGTTGAGAGATTCCATGCCGCATTCGCAAAGTTCCCGTCGGTTTTTCCGCATTTTATTGCTGTTGACGCTCGCTGCCGGTGTCGCCGGCGCACCCTCAAAGCTGGCCGCCCAGGCTGCCGCTAATTCCGGGGCTACCGCGCAAACCGCCGACCAGACCTCCGCGCAGCCGGAAAAGATGTCCCAGGAAGAGCAGGAGACCGCCTTCCGGCTTGAAGGCCCGGTGGTCAAGTGGACGGCCAAGACGTTCAATCTGAGCCTGAATATAACAGCTAACATCTTCGAGGGATTGAACTTCGCCGTCATCGTCTTCGGCATCGGGATCCCGCTATTCCGCTTTCTGCCAAAGTTTCTTCGCACTCGCTCGGAAAAGGTGCGCTCCGACATCGAGTCCGCCCGCAAGGCGACCGAAGAGGCTAACGCCCGGCTGAGTGCCATTGAAGCCAAGCTTGCCGGTCTCGACGGTGAGATTGCCGGGATCCGCGCCCAGGTGGAGACGGAGAGCCTCGGGGACGAGGCGCGAATCAAGTCCACTATCGCCGAGGAAAGCGCACGCATATTGGCCGCCGCGGAACAGGAGATGGACTCGTCCGCCGCGCAGGCCCGCCGTTCGCTGCGCCACTTTGCCGCTGATCTGGCAATCAGCCAGGCCGTCGAGCAGTTGGCGATCACGCCGCAGACCGATCAGGCTCTGATTGCAGAGTTTCTGAGCAACGTGGCACCAAAAGGCGAACCCGGCAACGACGCGGGCAACGGCGCGCACAAGGGAGGGAAGAAATAGATGGCAGCCTTTGTAGCGCGTTATGCCCGAGCCTTTGCCGACGTGGTGACCCAGGAGAAACTGGACACGGCGGCTCTGGACCGGCAAATGAACGATTTTCTTGCCACGTGGGACGCGAGCGCCGAGTTGCGCGATCTGTTTGTCAATCCGGCCGTCTCCGCTCTGCAAAAGGTCGCGATTCTGGACAAGATGAACGCGAAGCTTGGGATGCGCAAGGAACTGCGTAACCTGATGGCGGTGCTCATCAACAACGACCGCATCGGCGATGTGGGCGAGGTGGTGCTGGCTTATCGCGCGGAGATGCAGGAGCGGCGGGGCGTTCGTTCGGTGGAGATTTTGACAGCGCGCGAGTTGAGCGAAAAGGACCGCAAGGGGCTGGTGGCCGGAGTGGGAAAGCTGGCCGGCGCCGGGATTCAGGCAAGTTTCAAGTTGGACAAATCCATCCTCGGCGGAACGGTGGTGCGTATCGGCTCCACGGTTTATGACGGCTCCGTTCGCGGACGGCTGGAACGGTTAAAGGCGGCTCTTGTCGCTGGATAAGAGACAGGGATCAGAGATCAGAGGTCAGGGATCAGAAGAAGCCTGGCTGCAAACTCTGACAGTTTTTAGTTGGAAGTTTTAGAAATCAGAGATCGAAACGAGGGAGATGAAAGAGGCTGGAGGTTTTTGATCGGTGCGCCGCGCATTGCGGTTTGAAACTGATCCCTGACCCCTGACCCCTGATCCCTGAGGAAAG
>JBAPYY010000532.1:0-2994 GCA_049284975.1 Occallatibacter sp. | reverse complement strand
CAAATCCTCAAGGTGTGCTCGAACTCTTTCACAATATACGGAACCTGCGCGAGCGGCTGCTCGTAGCCGCAATGAGGGAAGTTGTCCTTGGGAGGCCGCTGTGCAAAATCTGCTACAGGATATAAGTCTCGCTTTCCGCAAGCTGCGCCATTCACCCGGTTTTGCAATGGTGGCGGTGCTGTCGTTGACCATGGCGATTGCCGCCAATGTAGTGGTATTTGGAGTGGTGAATGCCTTTATCCTGCACCCTTTGCCACTACCAGACGCAGACCGCGTGGTTCAGATCCAGGGTCCCCGTTCGGATGCCATTTCCATGTCGTATCCAAACTACCTTGACATTCTGGATCGCAACCGATCATTCTCCGGCATCGTGGCAACACGTCTCGCCCGGATTGGATTCGACGCGAGCGGTGCTGCTCAACCTCTTTGGGCCTACGAGGTTTCTGGCAATTATTTCAACACTTTGGGAATCAAACCCCTGTTGGGTCGGTTTCTCCAACCAAGCGATGACACGGCCATCAACGGAAGTTCCAGTGTCGTTCTGAGCTATGACTGCTGGAAAGTGCGCTTCGGAAGCGACCCGCACGTGATCGGCCGCACAGTGCGCCTAAACAAGCTTCCGTTCGTTGTAACCGGGGTCGCTCCGAAAAGCTTCAACGGAACGGAACGCCTCTTCTGGCCGGAGCTGTGGGTGCCGATCAAGGATGAGCCGGAGTTGGAAGGCTACAACTGGATTCAATGGCGAGGCAGTCAAAATGCGTGGGTGGTAGGACGACTCAAGAATGGAGTAGCTCCGGCGCAGGCCGATGCCGATTTGCACGCGATCGCGGCTCAACTCTCGAAGCAGTACCCGAGTGAAGACAAGACCTTCTCTCTGCGAGTTACTCAGCCCGGCCTCGCCGGGGATGCGCTGGGCAAACCGGTGCATGCCTTCCTTTTTGGCGTGATGCTGCTAGCTGGCCTGGTGCTCTTGGCAGCGTGCGCGAACCTTGGTGGCCTCTTTGCGGCAAGAACTGCAGACCGAGCGCGCGAATTCGGCATCCGCATCGCCATTGGATCAAGCCGTGCTCGGATTCTTCGCCAGTTGCTGATTGAATCGGTGTTGGTCGCGATTACCGGTGCCTGCCTGGCCGCATGTGCGGCAACTCTACTATTGCGGATACTCACACAATGGCAACCAGTAACAGAGATGCCGGTTCAACTCCTGGTTGCGCCGGACGCGATGCTCTATCTCTTTGCGGTCCTTCTGGCCTTGGCAACGGGTGTGCTCTTTGGCGTAATTCCAGCGCGACAGATATGGAAGTCAGATCCCAACGACGCTCTGAAGTCCGGCGGCTCGGTCGAGGTGGTTCATCATCGGCTGGCCCTGCGGGACGTTCTGCTTGCGGTGCAGATTGCGCTTTGCTGCCTCTTGGTCACAGCCTCCTTCGTGGCGCTACGTGGCTTGGAGCGGACATTTGCGATTCCACTCGGCATACACCCGGAAGACGTAGCGATGGTGGAAACCGGCGTGCAACTGGCTGGCTACCACAGTGCGGGTGTCCCAGGAGTTCAGCAACGCCTGCTCAATGCTGTCAGCCAAATTCCCGGCGTTGAGGATGCGGCGTACGCAAACTCCGTGCCCTTGAGCATGAATCAAAGCCACAACGTGACCTACGCGCCAGGAACCACGGACTTCAGTCTCGCGAATGCCCGGTTTGTAGATGTGCATTACGAGGTATCGCCGGGCTATTTTCAAACAGTCGGAACACCCTTGCTGGTGGGACGCACGTTCACTTCGGATGATGACGCCGACTCTCCCAAGGTCGCAATCGTGAACCAGACATTCGCCAAGCGGCTCTTTGGAACCGAGGACGTCGTTGGCAAGCGCTTCCCAACTGGGCCTGGGAAAGAGACCGAAATTGTTGGAGTGGTGGCGGACGGTAAGTACTCCTCTGTCACAGAAGATCCGGCGCCCGCTATATTTCTGCCGATCTTGCAAAATCCGAACGACGATACGGTTTTACTCGTACGCTCCAAGCGCAGTTTCTCGGAATTGGCGCCGGAAATTCGGAAAGCGGTCATCGGCGTCGATCCGGCGCTCCCTATTTTCAGCCTGGACTCGTGGAACGATATGCTCGGTGTAGTACTGTTTCCGGCGCGCGCGGCGACGGTCGCTCTCGGAATGCTCGGCGCATTGGCAATGATGCTCGCAGTAACAGGCATCTTTGGTCTGGCAAGCTACACGGTTACACGAAGGATGCATGAACTCGGCATTCGAATCGCCCTGGGTGCGCAAAAGATGCACATATTGCGCACTGCACTGGGCCGCACCGCCCTGCTGCTCGGAATTGGATCACTGGCTGGGTTGGTGCTAGGAGCGGGAGCGAGTCGCATTCTGGCAAGCATCGTCTACCAGGCATCGGCTTCAGATCCGTCGGTTCTTTTGGCAGCAATTGGGACAATGGCGCTCGTGGGTATAGTTTCGACAGCTCTACCCGCACGTCGGGCAGTCACAGTAAACACGGCCCAATTGCTCAGGGATGAATGAAGGTTCAGTCGCTGTCATCCAGAAATTGGCTGAATAGTAGTCTCCAGGGGAAGATAGCACACGAGTGTCGAGTAGTTGGTAGGCCTTCCTCAGGTCTCGGGTGCCGAGGGTATGTGCTCCTCGTTCTTGGGAAGTAACGCTAGCGTGCATCTCGGTAAGCTTCCCGTCTATGCCTATGTATGATGCTGTACGGTTCAGGTGAGCGCGGGATAGCTCGTGTAGCCGACAGCGTCTCCTCCGTAGAAAGTCGTTGGGTCCGGTTCATTCAGAGCGGCTCCGAGTTGCAGCCGCCTTGGTAGATCCGGGTTGGCCAGAAACGCTCGGCCGTATGCGACAGCGTCGGCACGTCCGCTCCGCAATGCTTCCTCTCCCTTGGGCCCGTCATACCCGCCATTCACGATGTAGAGACCTTTCCAAAGTGTTCTCAGATGAGCCGACATGGCGAGATCCGCCTCACTGCTTCC
>JBAPYY010000531.1:0-4408 GCA_049284975.1 Occallatibacter sp. | reverse complement strand
CCTTTCGGGTGAGGTGCACTGGATTGCCGCGCTTGGTTACTATGCGGCGCACCGGCTCAAGTCGCAGTTCGCCAATCTCGATCGGCGCGTCTTCAGCGCGGGCCGGAGCCTGAACGCGGCGAATTGCCGTGCGGATGCGGGCAATCAGCTCGCGGGTGCTGAATGGCTTGGTCACATAGTCGTCGGCGCCCAGTTCCAGCGCCACAACTTTCTCCTCTTCTGCATCGCGTACAGTGAGCATGAGGATAGGCATTCGCGGAGCCAGCGCCCTTATGCGGCGCAGAGTTTCAATGCCGCCAATGCCGGGCATATTCACATCAAGAAGAATCACGTCGAAGGCGCCCGAGCGCAGCATTTGTAGCGCCTCTTCACCGCGAGAAGCCTCAACCACCTGGAAGCCAAGTTCAAGCAATGGCGGCCGAAGCGCCCTGCGTATGGCGGATTCGTCGTCAACCAGGAGAATGCGTATGACAGTCTGCATCATCAGGAAATCCTCTTGCGCACGGTGGCGGGAATGGCCGCAAAAAACGTTGTCCCCTCCGTCTCATCACTGGTGACCCAGACTGAACCACCGTGGATGAGCGCGACGCGCTTGGCAACCGAAAGGCCGATTCCGGTGCCCGCGGAGCGATTGGAGTAGGTAGTGGCGCGATAGTAGCGATCGAATATTCGCTCGCGGTCGTTAATGGGAATCACCGGACCGAAGCTCCGTACGGAAAAGACAATCTCCGCACGCGATTTCACGGCGCGAATGGTGATGGTGCTGCCGAATACCGAATATTTGCAGGCGTTGTCGATGTATTGCGTGAGCAGCATGACCATCAACTGGCGGTCGCACTCCAGAACAAGGCGCTCGTCGGGAATGTCGAGGTCCACCTTCATGCCGGCCAGACGGTCGCTGAGGCTTGCCACAACCTCTTCAATCAATGGCGCGACGCCGATGGGGACGGCATGAATCGAAACTTCGCCGGCATCAAGGCGCGCTGTGGTCAGCAGGCGCGTGGTCAAGTCGCCAAGCAGGCCGGATTGCTCCTCGATAAGGGCCACCAACTCCGCCTGCGCCGCCGTTAAATGTCCCATCTCACTAAGGCCCGTCGAGGCCGCGCGGATAGCGGTCAACGGCGTTTTGTAAGCGTGTGCCAGGCTATCAAGGACCGTTGAGCGCAACTGCTCCGTGCGGCGCTCGGTTTCCATGCGGCTCTCGTTGGCGAAGGCCCGATAGCGGTCAAAGGCGAGAGCCATCAGCGCTGCGATGGCGTTGTTGATTAGAGGGCTGGTGTTGCCGCGCACTACCAGGCTTCCTACTGGCGCCGAGCCCAGCCGGATTACGCGGCGGCTCAGTCCGCTCGCGGGGTCATCGTCCAAAGTCGCGAAAGTATATACGTTTTGCGTCAGCTCTCGCGGGTCCATCTGCCAATACCCTGCCTGGTAAACCTGGTGGAGCTCAGCGTCGAAGACCGCCGCTGCTTCCAGCGCAAAGATTTCAAAAACCAGCTCGGTCAACTGAGGCCCCGGCTCCAGGTGAAGATTCATCTCGTGAGTGCGCCGCGTGAACTCGTAAAGGTGGCGTGCCTGCCTGCGCCAGTAACTAGCCTTGCGGGCATCATTCCTGGCGCGAACCCATAGCAGGATGACGAGCAGCGCAATCAGCGCCAAGGCCAGCAACAATGCCGCGTTGGCCGAATTGGAACTCGCAGGGATGAACCTCAGCAGCAAGCTATCACCACCATTCCATCAGCAAAGAGATGACAGGTTATCCACGCCGCACGGCCCACCGATGCGGTCCACGTCTAAGAGGAGTTTCTCGCAGGAAAACCCTGGGATGCGGTGAAACTTGAGTGGATTTTAGCAGGTTACTCGTTTTTTCCCGAGCCGGATCCGATTCCGGACCTGAGAAATCGCTTTTGCGATCCTTTTAGTTTCCTTATGGTTCTGTTGAGTTAGAGGCCGTAATCCTTGCATTTACAGGAGCCAGATCATCACTCTGACACTCGCGCTCAAGACTCTTACGGCACGGCGCCTCACGACTTCTTTCTGTTATCCTCATTGTTTCCTTATGTGCTATTTGCGTTACTAGTGTTAATCCGTTACCGGCTGGCAGGTGAGTCTTTTCCGTAGCCGAGCCGATAGCCATACTCACCGCGCGGCGGGCAGCTACCGCGCAGATTCCTATACGGAGAGTCCGCGAGGCAGCTTTGTCCGCGACCATGAAAACATTGGCGGCACGGTAATTACGCCAAACAATATGAGGAAGTCTGCCTTTGTATCTGGGCCGAATTCACTCCTGTTCATACTACAAAATTCATTCTCTGGAGGAACAGTGCCGATGTACATGAACCCGAGTTGCATCCTGAAAACGATAGCAGGGACCGCAATGGCAATCGCCGTGGCAGTTGGCGCGCAAACACCTACCGCCCCCGCTCCGGCGGCAACGCCCGCTCCCGCAGCAGCGCCAGCAGCCCCCGCTCCGCTCTCCACATTCGTTCTCACGGGTCCGCTGCAATGGCTGCCGCCGGCCACCTTCGATGCCGGACCGTTGGGCAAGCTATCCGTCAACGGCATCGTGACCGGTTTTTCGGTGTTCCAGAACAATTCCGTACCGGGAGACGATGACGCGCAGGCCACTCTGAGCAATGGACAAATCTTCATTCAAAAAGCGGACGGGAAGCTCCAGTGGTACGTCCAGGCGGGCGTCTATACCATGCCGACGCTCAGCGTGCCTTTTCTTAACGCTCAAAACACCGTGAACAATTTCTATGGGCCTGTTCCGGTCGCCTACCTGAAGTTGCAGGCGGCTAAGAACACGCAATTCCTTATCGGCTCTCTTCCCACTCTGATGGGCGCCGAGTCTACCTTTACTTACCAGAACTTCAACATCGAGCGCGGGATCATTTGGAACCAGGAAAACGCCATCAATCGCGGCATTCAGGTGAATCAAACCATGGGTAAGTACCTGTCCGCCTCGTTGAGTTGGAACGACGGTTACTATTCCAACCGCTACTCGTGGCTCTCGGGATCGGCGACCTTTACGAAGGGGCCTCATGTCCTGGTCTACGACGGGATGGGGAACCTCGGACAGACCGCCTTTGCAGGGCAGCCCAGCCGTACGGCTGTGCCAGTTCAAAACAACGGCTATATGCACGCGGTGATCTATACCTACACCAAAGGCCCGTGGATCATTTCTCCGTACTTCCAGTACGGCAACGTTCCAACCAACGCGACTGTAGGCGTGCTAAAGGGCACATCCGCAACCGGCGGCGCAGTCAACGCCAGCTACGCCTTTAAGAGCGGCTTCTCGCTCCCCGTGCGCGTGGAATACCTCACGAGTTCGGGAAGTGCAAATGACGAAGTTTCGGTTAATTTGTTGGGTTTTGGGGCCGGCAGCTCAGGCACCACTTTTACCGCAACGCCAACTTACCAAAAAGGAGGTATGTACGTTCGCAGCGATCTTGCATGGGTGCACGCAACGAACTACACGCCGGGAGATACCTTTGGCAAGACGGGAACGGATGCGAGCCAATTCCGGGCCGTACTTGAATTCGGCTTCATCTTCGGCAAAAACATTACCGAGAAATAGCGGAGCCGATGCATCAGTTCCGCGGCGCGAAACAAAGTTGAATCGCCATCAGAGCTTTGTTTCTGCTGCCTGCGCTGATGACTCAATCGACGATAAACACTGGGTTTATGGCGTACTTTGGTCTCAAGCGATGAAGAGCTAATCTAACCCACAGCTCCGTCCAACCTGTCGCAATCGGGTCACAGCGGAGTTGTGTTTTCTCACACTTGCCAGGAGCAACTTTGCCGGCCCGGAAAACCCGCCCACCATTTACAGTTTCCTCATTTCATCCTTATCTCTCTGGCCCTAACATTCAGCTAACTCAAGCCTCTTTGCACTCGGGCGAGCCATACGAAATTTCCCGGAGAACTCGCTGCCGGGAGAAGCCATTCGAAATTCAATCTTCAGGAGAATGCACATGGCAGATCAGAAAGCACCTCAGATGCAAGCCACCCTCGGCCTTACCGGCCTGACCAGCAACGCGATGGCTCTCATTGCCCCCGGCGCCTTTCTTTGGCTCACCTTCGTCATCCAGGCTGGTACAGGAACCACCGCGCCAGCCATGTGGCTGGGCATTTTCGGCGCCCTGTTGCTTTGCCTGGCCACGGCGGTCGCCTATGCGGAAATCTCCAAGCTCTATCCCGGCACAGGATCGAGCTACTACTACGCCGAGCAGGCGCTGCTTTCCAAGGACAAAGCCTTCAAGTACGCTCGCGTCGCCAAGTTCATCGTCGGCTGGGGCTCTCATCTTTATTACTGGGTGTATCCCGGTGTGATGGTTGCAGTGACTGGCGTCTTTGTCGGCTATGTGGTTGGTTTCCTTTATCCGAACGTGATGAACGGTTCCAATCC